>JAUVYU010000133.1 GCA_030602935.1 Candidatus Bathyarchaeota archaeon
CTGGGAGTAGATCTTCTGGTCGCCGATGATCTCCATGAGTCTCTTCAGGCCCGCCCCTCCCCAATCCGGTCCGGGGAGCTCCGACCAGCTGTTCAGGGGAGCAAAGGTCTTGCTGTTCCTCATTATCTGGTCTCGCACGAAGGCCTGACGGTCATAGCCGGTCCTGTTGACCCCTCCGTCGGCCGCGAAGTACCCGGGGTGGCCCATCCACCTCAGCCTCTGCTCGACCCGCACGCCTCCGCCTGTGCCGATCCCTGAGAGCACTATCTGGTCGTCAGGGACCTCCTTGAGCTCGGCTAGTTTGAACACCTTGCCTTGCTCGAGGGCGTCGTCTATCCACTTCTCCACGTTTTCCTCCAGGAGCCTCACCCCGCCTCCGCCCGTTGAGAGGGCCATGGCGCCAGGTGTGAATCCTAGGAGGTCTTCCCTTGAGAGAATCCTTCCCATATCTACATCGTGGTGCTCTATGTTACATACTTTTTATAAAATAATGGTAGTCTTCAGCCCTGTTTTGAATGATTCATTAAAAGGTAAAGTGATCGACTCTGGAACATGTCATCGGTTTGGATTTAGAATACTAGAATAAAGAATAAAAAAAGGAAAAAAGAGCCTCAGGACTCTAAGATTTTCTCCATGGGCCTGTACGGGATGTCGTAGTCGAAGTGCTTAGGCCCCAGGAGCCTGAGCCCCTTCTCTGTCCTCCAGATGGGCTCAGCGCGGACGCCCACCACCGTGACGTCTCGGCCGTGCTCCCACTCAGCGGTCCAGTAGTTGGATAGCCCCCAGCCTGTCTTCGGGTCAATGACGTTGAGCCCGTCCGGGCTGGTGATCCAGGGTTTCTCGTCAATCCACGAGATGTGGTTCTCGTTCTTGAACCAGGTCTTGAGGTGGTGCCCCTCGTAGTCTCCCGTGCCCTTGATCCAGCTGTAGCCCCAGATGAAGCTGTACTTCTCCTCGAAGAGGAGTGCCTGCACCTTCCCCTCGAAGACCTTGTATGCCCAGCCGTCTGAGGCCTCGATCATCGCCTCGATGGGGTCGTCCCCGGACGCCACGGCCTTCCTGATGGCCTTGCCAATCTTGACGGTGAAGGATATCGCCCCCGGGATGAGGGCCTCCTTCATCGCCTTGCCCTCCACCGCGAGTGGTCCTCCGCAGGTCCCGCCCGAGTAGGTGGAGATGCCCTCGATGATCTCCTCTGCCCTCTGCCAGCTCAGGGTCCTCTCAAGGACGAGGAGGTCCCCCCAACTGGTAGTTATTACCGCCGGGCAGACGGGTACGTCATGGATGTTCAGCGTGTTGATGTTGCACTCGGGGACCGCTCTGTGGCCGCAGCCCGTCGCGTCAATGATGGGCCAGCCCTTGTCTGGGTACGTGATCAGTCCCCTCAGCGCCATCTGCATGACCTCGCCCTGGAGCTGGGAGTAGATCTTCCTGTCACCTATGATCTCCATGAGCCTCTTCAGGCCCGCCCCTCCCCAATCCGGTCCAGGGAGCTCCGACCAGCTGTTCAGGGGAGCAAAGGTCTTGTCCTTCAGCATGATCTGATCCCGTATGAAGGCACGACCGTCAAAGCCCGTCCTGAGGGTGCCCCCACTCGCCGAGAGGAAGCCGGGCTGGTTCATCCAGCGCAGCTTCTGCTCGATCCTGAGGCTCCCGCCGGTACCGAGTCTAGTAAGGACGAGCTCATCGTCCGGTATCTCGTTGACGTCCACGAGCGTGAACTTTTTTCCCTGGTCGAAGGCTTCGTCCACCATCCTCTCCGCTCGCTCCTCGAGGGGCCTCACTCCGCCCCCTCCAGTCGCGAGGGCCATTGCTCCGATGGTCCAGCTCTTCATATCTTCCCTTGATAAATCCCGCGTCATTTTCGTTCCACCTTACATGTTTTTTTAGCCTAATAAAAAAGAGGGGTTGGTGCTATATCCTGGCCTTCTCGAAGGGTACGTACTCCAGGTCGATGCCGAAGTGCTTGGGCGTGAATATCTCCAGCCCTTCCGGCTTCTTCCAGTTCTCGTGTGCCTTGATCCCGTAGACGATGACGTTCTTCCCCTCGTGGGTCTTATCCCGTGCAAAGTTGGATGTCCCCTCGAAGCCGTCCTCGTCTATCACGGTCACCAGATCCGGGCACAGTATGTAGGGCTCGTCGTCCAGCCAGCTCACCAGGTTCTCGTTCTTGTACCAGATCCGGAGCTTGTGGCCTGAGTACTTCCCGGATCCCTCTATGATCCAGTCGCCCCAGTTGAAGCCCCCCTTCCCTTCCATGGAGAACGAGGTGACCTTGCCTTGGAACACCTGGATGGCATCCGATGCCTTGACGAACTCGGCCTTGACGTCCTTTCCCTTCTCCTTGGCCTCCCTGATTGCCCGCCCAATCTTCATGCATCGGGAGACCTGCCCGGGTACGACGCCCTTCCTGTACTCCTTCATGGAGGCGGGGCACCTAGCGACGGTGACGCTGCCTCCACTTGCGACGGCGACGTGCCGGGTTATGTCCTCAGCTCTGTAGTCGTCGACCGAGTCCTTCAAGATCACAGTCTCGATGAATGGGGTGACCATTGAGAGGGGAGTCACGGGGATCCCAGCGGCGTTGGTCAGTGAGATGCCCATCTCTGGCTTAGCCCTACCGCAGCAGTCGGCGTCTACCGATGGCTTGCCCTCGACGGCGTTGAGGTACATGGGCAGGACTCCGTTCCCGCCCCCCGTCTCGCTGGCGATGTAGCTGTAGAACTCCTTCCCTATGTATTCGGCGAGCTCCTTGGCTGACTTTTGCAGGCGGATCAGCCTGGCGTCGGGTCCGAGGTTGACCTTCTCGTGGTAATGTGCGACTTTGTCCCTGACCTCCTGGGGTACTCCTCCGCCGACTCCTGCGAGTATGCATAGCATCTTCGAGTCGTCCACCTGGGCGATGTCCATCAGCTTGAACTCCCAACCCTTCTCGAAGGCCTCATCGATCATCCGGGTTCCCCAAGCGGCGCCTCCTCCGCCGCCACAGCCCATGATCACGGCACCGGTTACGTAATCCATCATGTCATTTTTGGTTAGAGTCTTCATGATTATCAGCGAGATCAACTAATCCTTACCACGTTAATAAGATATTTTGATTCGAATACATTTAGAGTTGATTGAATATATCCATATTGATACATACGTCTGTTACTAACAAAATTAAACAGACTAAATTACATGAAAACTCGAATACTTTTAATAATTCACCAATCACGGTGAAAATTTACTTATATATCTTACATATCTCACTAACCGGAGAATATCTTATGCCTGATAGTCTAACAGTTGGAAATGTCACAGCTAAGAGAGGAGAGCTGAAGAAGGGAGTAATCAAGGGCGTTGAACTCATCGAGAACACCAGCATCGACATACCCGTACTCGTCATGAACGGGGCGAAGGACGGCCCCACCTTCCTGATGATCTCTACACAGCACGGGATAGAGATCCAGGGGATAGAGGTGATCCTGGAGATCATGAGGGAGAAGGTGGACCCCAAGAAGCTCCGGGGCGCCATCATCGGGATCCCCGTGGAGAACCCCCTGGCTTACATGCACCACCAGTACCTGTCCTGGATCGATAACCTCGACGTAGGCGGCGGCGGTAGCGGGAGCCTCATACGGGCGAACAGGCCCAACGGCAACACCACGGAGAGGCTCGCGTACGCACTGCAGGAGGAGGCCTGGAGCAAGGCCGACCTGGTCGCGAACATCCACTGCAACACCCGGCCTGACTCCCTCATCTACCAGATGATCAACGTGGGCAACCCCAAGACCAAGGACAACCTCATCAAGATGGCCAAGGCCTTCGACGTGACGACGATAGTGTCGGAGAGGCCGTTCGACGAGGAGAACGCTCAGCCTACCATGGGGAACCTGGCCGCGAAGAGAGGCGTACCGGTCATCCTGCTTGAGCTGATCGATGGTCGG
>JAUVYU010000251.1 GCA_030602935.1 Candidatus Bathyarchaeota archaeon
GTGGAGAACTTTGATGTCTACCTGCTGGACGGGACATATCTAGGGAAGATCGGTTTCCTGCGCACCCTCGCGTAGGCGCAACTACCCTAGTTTCTCGATGGCGTCGGGGAGCCTGGGGTCCGACAGCACGTCGTGGCAGAGGTGGCACCTGTTCACGTAGCGGTCTCCCCTTGAACCATCGATGATCCTGTCGAGGCCCCTCGGCCCCTCAGAGGAGAGCATCTTGAACAGGGGATTCAGTCTGGCTCTCCTCAGGAGTTCAGATAGCCGCTCAGTCCCGGCGTCTCCTAGGCGTGCGTAGTCGACGAGGCCGGCGGCGGAGCAGCACGGGAGCACCTGCCCGGAGGGGGCTATCCCGATGTCCCTGAGCACCTCCTCGCATGGACCGTCCAAGGGACCGTCGCCTATCAGCCACTCCTCCTCGGGGATCGAGGCGGCACGCCCCACAGGTATGAACCCTGTCTCGACGGCAAGGGCTGACACAGGTGAGGTGGGTCTCCCGGCTCTGATGTCGTGTATGCCTTCATCCCCGAGGCGTAGCCTTATCTCATCGATCCCGAGGGCGTTGGACCTCGACGAGGCGCACATGATGACCGCCTTGATCCCCCCCTCCTTGGAGGCCTCGTAGCAGTTGCGCACCCTCTCGAATGGGATGTGGCGCTGGTGGAAGTCGTCCATGCTTATGTTGACGGTGTCCAGCCCTGCGTCCATTAACTCATTTAGTCGCGATTCCGCTGCTTCCTTCGATGTGGCCCATGAGCAGTTCGTTGCGCACTCCACCTTGATCCCCCTCTCGGAGGCGTATCCGACGAGCTCCACGAGGGCCTCAGGCATCAGGAACGGCTCACCCCCCGTGAAGCTGATCCACTCCACCGTGGACACCTCCGCCGCTTGGTCTATGTAGCCCCGGGCCTCATCTGGCTTCATGCTCCGTGTCCGGTTGGGCCCGGAGGAGAACCAGCAGTGGCTGCACTCGGCGTCGCATCTCTCAGTGAGTAGCAGCCCGACGCGGAACGTCTCCATCTTCTCTCCCCTGTCTCTGTAACCTATGTGAAAGAAGGGTGTGGCTACTCCAGGTGTGTCAGGAGCCCCTTGATGAGCCTGTTGGCCTGGTAGAAGCCGTCCTCCACGGCGTTCCTCTGCCGGAGCAGCTTGGTTCTCAGGAGGTTGAACTCGTGGCTCCCCGGCTTCATCTCGGCCAGCTCGTAGATCTCGTGGATCCTGGGGAACGGCGTGGCGCCGAAGGTCTCCATGGTCACCTGCTCGGTGATCCCGGCGTTGGAGTGGGCGACGGGGTTGATGCACCTGGAGACCCACATGTAGCACTGGTTGATGGCCTCCATGACCTCCCGTGATGACCGCCTGTTCACGGCGGCCTCCACCGCCACCTCAAACCTCCTGGAGAGCTGTAGGAGCTCGTCGGCCTGCGCTAGGACCGGTGCCAGGTTGAAGTGCTTCCTGATGCCGTCGGCCTTCTCCTGCATCTCCTCGAGGAGCTGTATGAGATGCTCGGCGTAGGGGGTGAAGTCGAATGGGAGGACGGTGCAGTTGGTCATCCTGAAGATGTAGTTGAGCTCCACCTTGACGTCCATGGCGAGGACGTCCACGTCGCCGTGCTCCATCGTCGCCTGGGAGGTGTGCCACCACCAGCCGCCGCCGCTGTAGTTGACGTGGGGGTCGTAGAGCTCCTTGGGCCGGGAGGAGGTGAGGCTCACGTGGGGGATGCCTGTGCTCCAGAAGCTGCCGTCCCCGGCCCGGGTGGGCCAGCGGGTGTCCGTGGCCTCGATGCCGAAGCCTGTAAGGACGCTGTCCTCCATGGCCCTCTGGACCTCGCTGATGGGGACGGCCCTGAAGATGGAGGCCCCCTTCGCTCCGGGGGAGTCGATGTTGTAGCTGCTGATGCAGTTGTACCGTAGGTCGTGCCAGAAGGCGTCGTTGTACCAGGTGGAGCCGGCGTAGCGGCCTATCTCGTGGCCGGGCCAGAAGGCGATGCGGACGCTGCGGTTGAGCCTGTTCCTGTGCTGGTTGAGGATGCGTGCCAGCTCCAGGATGGCGACGTCCCCGGAGGCGTTGTCGGTGATGCCTGGGGAGAATGGGGGTGTGTCGATGTGGCCATTGACGAGGATGAACTTCTCGGGGTCCTTGAACCCCTTGATCTCGGCGACGAGTAGGGGGAGGCGCTTCCAGCCGGTGTCGACGACGGAGGTGACCTTGGCCCTGACGCCTCCCTGCTTGACCAGGGTGCGGAGGGGCTCCCCGTCACTGTTGGTGACGTGGATTATGGCGGGTATGGTCTGGACGAGGTGGATGTTGTCGCTGGTGGGGTTGCCGGAGACGCTGAAGTCGGCGCGCTGGTGGACGACGTCGGGTTTGTAGTCGTCCTGCTCGATGACGATGAGGGCCTTGATCTCCATCTCCTGGAGCCTTTGGAGGAGGCTGGCCCTGAGCCCCATCCAGTCTCCGGCTGATCTCTGGTCGGTGAGGACGATCTTGTCCCTGCAGTCGGCTTTGCCGATGTCCTCGGGGGCGATGTATATGACGTCGCCCGTGATGCCCTCGGGTCCGGTGGTGCCGACCTGGCGGTAGGGGGTGGCCTTGACCTCCATGGCGAGGGAGGCGATGATCTCCAGCTTGGCGTATTTGGGGTCTGAG
>JAUVYU010000220.1 GCA_030602935.1 Candidatus Bathyarchaeota archaeon
CATACTTGCCTTCCTCCACGATCAACTTCAAAGGCTTGTAAACGGAGTCCCACGGGTAGTTACCATAGACCCCTGTGCTCTCCCTGACATGGTTCATGGGCCCATCCACGACTATCACACCGTTAGCGGAACCCAAGACGGGGTAGATCTCGAACTCCCCGTCAGGCGTGCAGCCTGATGTGCCCGGCTTGTCCGCCTTGCCTGTGTAGTTGATGTTCCTGGCGCCTTTGACGTTGCATCTCAGGTCGGTGCCCAGGCCGCTGGTGCAGTGGACTTCTCCTTCTCCATCCTCCACGTAGGGTCTGATCTTCTCCCCGATATCGTGGAAGACCTTTGGGTCGCAGTCTGTGCCTCCTCCTATCATGCTTCTCAGGGTCCTGCACTCCAAGGTCATCCGCCGTGTCTTCTTGTCCTTCATCATCTGTGTGTACTCTGGTGGGACATCCGGGTAGAGGGAGTATCCCACGTCGATGAACAGGTCGGTTGCCAGCAGCGCTTTCTTGGCTATGTCCGTCAGGATCCTGGGGCTGGATTCATCCATCCATGCGTCTTGTACAAGCAGGTTCCATCGAGCGCCTGCCGCTGCGGCTGCCTGTGCGAGGCTCATGGACATCTCGAGCTCCGTCTTGGTGTCCGTGAGGATGAGCACCTCCTCGCCGGGTTGTACCGCGCATCGCTCGTTGATGATCTTGTGGGCGTACTTGGCGGCTTCAATCTTTAACCAGAATGGGGTTCCACCTACTAGAGATATGATTATCGCATAATCATATTTTATCGAAATATAAGGCATATTCCCAAGCTACCGAGACAACTAAGGGCGATCCCACATTATACATCCTAGCTAATTGGATGAATCTCGGCTCTTATCCTCTCGTACGTCTCATCATCCATCGTCATGGTGAGAGTCGACTCTTCTCCATCTCGGACATATAGGACCTCCACGGGTACGTTTCGAGGAGCGTCTGAGTACCTCAGCGTCAATGATGCGCCGAGGTCTATCGCCTCCTCGTTAACGCCATACGCTAGAAGCGTTGTAGGCCCCATGTGATCTGATACGCTCATGCTCGGAATCCCCCACCTCTTAGCCATCGCTGTGAGAACGTTGTTCTCCATCTCATTTCTGCCTACAATGATCTTCGAGTCCCCAACTCTGAAGTGTCTACCGAACCTCAGTAGGGACGTATTCTGCATGTCAAGTTCACCCTCATGGGCGAGGACGTCCTTCAGCTTCTTGGCGAATTGAGGGTCGGTCAGCAGGCATCCACCCGAGGGACACGGGTAGTCCCCGATATCGAGCTCCTCGGCCAACCTCATCTGAGGTATCCTCCGCCTCCCACTTATCGATTTGAGCTCCTCACGTCTGATCAGGCCTCTCCTCTCAGGCTCCGTCTCGGGGAGGAGGGCCCCCGAAAGGGGCCTGAGGATGCGCCCTTCAAGGCCGGCTTCTCTCTCGATCAGATCCATCGCCGTGCGCCTCTGGGAGAAGGGGCGCTCGTTCAGAACCTCTCCCGTGACCAGGAACTCAGCGCCGATCTCGTCTGCTAGGATTTTAGCCTTCTTCATCATCGTTATCCTGCAGTCGATGCAGATATTCATCTGGCTACCATAGCCGTGGGGCGGCTTCATCAACAGATTCAGGAACTCCTCTCCGAGGGGGATGTGATGCACTTTAATATCGAACCTCTCCCCTGCGTCATCCACTGCACACTTGTCGCAGTTGCAGAAAGGCGTCGTGAAGTGGACTGCCTCGACTTCGAAGCCCATATCCAGGACCATCTTGACCGCCAGAGTGCTGTCCAGCCCGCCCGATAGCAGTGCGAGTGTCTTAATCGACTCATTTTCATTCATGATTTCACGTTTCCTCACTACACGCCTTTAGTTCAAGATAGTGCCATCGGGGTAGTCTAGATGTCTACATCGCTCCGTTTTAAGATATCTTTTCCCGTTCACAACTTGTTGACATCTGAACGAGATCCTTAGAGAGTGCACCATCACACCCAGAAGGAGACAGTCAGAAAGGGGAGGGAAGAAAGAGATATTAAAAAACTTCAGATGAGCGCGCGTCACCATTCTAAACTCCCAACTTTCCTAGTTAAGAAAATGCAAAGTCTACTCTCAAAGTTTACACCGATAGTTTTTGATACTACTCAGAATAGACTGAGATAACATGAGGAACTTCGTCAAGAGGAAGCTCAAGGCCGGCAGACCATCCGTGGGGACCTGGGTCAGCGTCGGACACCCCGACGTCACCATGTACCTCGCCGACATGGGCTTCGACTGGATCGTCTGCGACATGGAACACGGCCCCTTCGGCGTCGAGACCTACCACCACATGGTCCAGGCCATGCTCTACAACAGGGAGAACTGCATGCCCATGGCCCGCATACCCTACCACGACCTCATCTGGTACAAGAAGGCCCTCGACGCAGGCGCAATGGGCATTGTCACGCCCCGAGTCGAGACCAAGGAGATGGCCGAGGAGATGGTTAGGTGGATGAAATACCCCCCATGGGGAGAGCGCGGTGCGGGGCCGAGGCTGGCGGCGTTCCGGGACCCCGACTACTTCAAGACGGCAAACGAGGAGACCATGGTCATCGTCATGATCGAGACCGTGAAGGGCGTCGAGAACATGGACGAGATCTTCAGCGTCGAGGGGATTGACGCCTGCTTCGTAGGGCCCAGTGACCTGAGCCTCGACATGGGCATCCACAACCAGTACGACAGCGAAGAGTTCACCGCCACCCTCGACAGGATCGTGGACACCGGGAGGGAGCACGGCGTAGCCCCCGGGATGCACTGCTTCCTCAGGCCCGGGCCCACCCACATCAACGAAGCCCTGGAGAGAGGCTTCCTCTACTGCGCCTTCCAGTCCGACATGTCGT
>JAUVYU010000206.1 GCA_030602935.1 Candidatus Bathyarchaeota archaeon
GGCGGAGAACCTCGAGGAGGTCTTCATCAAGCTCACGGGTCGGAAGATCCGGGAGGAGGTCTGAAGATGAAGGCGCAGAGAGTGTCCGCTCTGGTGACCAAGGAGCTCAAGAAGCTGGTCAGGGAGCCCGCAAACCTGTTCATGGCCATCATCTTCCCCATCGTCATGACGGTAGCCTTCGGAGCCGCCTTCGGAGGTCTGGGCTCCGGCAACATGGACGCCACCTACACCGTGGGGATAGTGGACCTTGACACCTCGGCTAACCCAGTCTGGACGCAGGCATTCAAGGAGGGCATCTCCGACACAGGCGTCCTGATCGTCCAAGAGTACGAGGAGAACGAGACCGCCCACACCGATCTGCTGCAAGGGAAGATCAACGCGTTCGTCATCCTGCCCGAGGACTTCGGTGACAGCGTCGAATCCTTCCTGGCTCACCCGGCGGACCCAGCCCTCTGGATCAACTCCACGCTAGGTCTGGCCGTCGACCAGGGCTCCATGATAATCGGCGCGGTGGTCCCGCCTTTGATACAGCAGGCCCTCGCGGTGACCCTCTTCGGAGAGCAGATCCTGACCATGGCCCTCCCCCTCAGCATCGCGGCCCCGACCCAGGTCGCGAGCTCCCACCTCTCCCAGTTCGACTACATGGTCCCGGGGCTCTTCGCCTTCTCCGCGATATTCATCACGATGCTCGTCGCTCAGGCGTTCTCCACGGAGCGGGAGCAGGGGCTGCTCAGGCGGATAAGCATGACTCCGACCTCCTCCTCGGAGGTGATCGTGAGCCAGGTGATCTCTAACATGATCACGGGGGCGGCTCAGGTGACAATCGTTTACCTGGTCTCGGGCCTGATGGGCTTCAGGTCTCAGGCGACGGTAGCGGGGATAGCGTACGCGTTCGTGATCGTGCTCTGCCTCGTCCTCTGCAACGTGGGTTTCGGCCTTATCACGGCGTCGCTGGTGAAGAGCTCCGGGGCGGCCACGGGCCTCTCTTTCCTGTTCATACTTCCCCAGATGTTCCTGGGGACCTTCGTCCCCCCCATGGGGGGAATCGGACGCTTCGTGCCCAGCTACTACGTCACGGACGCCCTTACCTCCCTCTTCCTGAGGGGGGCGCCCCTCTCCAGCCCGGTGATCCTGACGGACCTGCTCGTGGTAGCGGTTATCGGCGTCGTAACGATGGTTGTGGGCATAGCGGTCTACCAGAGGTTCGGGGGAGACTAGCCCAACGAGTTGAATTTGCGGGGAGTAAGCCGAACCTTGAGTTCGCTGTCCACTGTGACCATCTTCCCGTTCAAAGGGATCGGGTCGGCCATCACGCCCATACTCGAAATTCACAGCAAGTAGATAGAAAAAAGGTGGGAGGTCTCTACCTTGAGACCGCGCCTGCTATCGAGACGGAGGCTATGAAGGCGCCGAAGGCCTTCAGGTAGTCGTCGAGGACGAACCTGATGGTCCTGCCGTCGACCCGCTCCGCCGTGGGCATGAACTCGACGCCGTCGGCCATCACCGCGTTGGTGTACTTTACGTACATCTCGATGGGCGGCTTGAAGGCGAAGGGCTCGATGGAGCCGATCTTCCTCATGGCCTCGATGGCCCCCTTCCTGATCATCTTCCTCGCCACATTCGGGTGGGGGGTCTTAGCGGCGGTCCTGGAGACGGCCTCCTTGACGGCAACGGTCACGATATCCGGGTTGAGGGCCTCCGCCTCCTTAGTGACGGCCAGGTCCCCGACCACCATTATCAGCGGAACCCCGTAGTAGCCGGCGACGGCCCCATTCAGGGCTGTCTCACCGATCTCCATCCCGTTGACGGTGAGGCTGTCGATGGCCCTCCCCGAGTAGGTGTGGGAGAGGATCCCGTGGAGGGTTCCCTTCATGGAGTGGTACCCGACGAACATGGTGGCGTCGTAAGTGGCGTCGATGCCGCAGATCTGGGAGAGGGGCTTCGGGGTGCCCCTGATGAGGGTGGCGGCCTCGTGGAGGTCCTCGGGCTTCATGTTCTTCATGCCGCCGTGGCCCTCGGAGACGCAGATCTCGGCGTCGGCGGCCTCCAGGATCCCCTCGATGGCGGCATTGACGTCCTTGACCCTGAGGTCCCTCCCGAGGCCGTAGTCGGACTGGGTGGAGCCGGTCATGTTCCCCGAGACGATGCTGGTGATCCCCTCCATGTCCACGGAGATGAGCACCTTAAGTCTCTTCTTCGACATATTGATCGAATAAGAGAGTCCGTTCCTGTTTAAAATGTGTACAGCCTTCCCCACACATATGTTACGTTAAAACCTGTTAGCGCAGAATAACTCCATTCCATTTCAGTTATAAACCGGTTAATTCAAACTACCGTGAGCGCTCATGAGCGGAAAGACCTACGCGTTGATGTTCATAGGCATTATTCTGGGTGGCTGCGTCGGATACGCTGTCAGCCTAGTGTACATACCCGAGGCGGTGGACAGCTACTTCCCCGAAAACTATCGGGCAAGGTTCGACGGGCTCACCCAGATGTACCAGGATCTGAGCGGTATGTACGATGGCGCAGTCTCCGATATCGCGGGACTGGGCGTGGAGATCGAGGGCTTGCAGGCTTCCATTGAGGAGCTTCAGGGACAGTACGACGACCTCGACGAGGCCCACACGGGCCTGGAAGGGGACAACGCAGCCCTGCAGGAGGCGTACATCACCCTCACGGATGAGCATGAGGCCCTGGGGGAAACCCTCAACGAGACCCAGGAGAGCTACGACACCCTCCTCATGCAGTACATGATAGTCACGGGCACGGCCCCCTTCACCCCCCAGACCCCCCCTGAGGGGACCATCAGGAAGGACTTCACATGGGCCTACGGAGGCGAGACCTGGGCCATCACCCTCTACATCCCCGAGCACCTCTACGACTACTACAGCGACAGGACGCGGGTGCCCACAGCGGACTACTCCGTCTACGTCACCCACCCCCTGGACGACGAGTACATATCCACCATCATAGACGAGTTCGACGACATCGCCACG
>JAUVYU010000175.1 GCA_030602935.1 Candidatus Bathyarchaeota archaeon
AGGCGGCGCTGCATGTAGCCACTCTGCTGGGTACGGACGGCGGTGTCGACGAGCCCCTCCCTGCCACCCATTGAGTGGAAGAAGAACTCGATCGGGTTGAGGCCGTCCCTGTAGCAGTTGTAGACGAATCCCCTGGCCGCGGGGGCGGGGTCGTGCTCGCTGAAGTGGGGGAGCGTCCGGTTCATGTACCCCCTCATGATCCGCTTGCCACGGATGGCCTGCTGCCCGACGGATCCCATCATCTGACCTATGTTGAGGCTTGAGCCCCTGGCACCACTCCGCGTCATGATGATCCCGGCATTGCCCATCCCCAGCCCGGTCTCCACCGTCTCACCGGCCCTATCCCTTGCCTTCGCTAATTCGCTCATGACCTGGATCTCGAAGGTCTCCTGGAGGCTCTGACCTGGCAGCCTCTCCAACTGGTCCGAGCTCAGGTCCTCGATGAGCTTGTCGACATTCCTCTCCATCCGCTTCATGACTCGGCTGATTTCTTTTATCTCCTTATCACCGATGTACAGTTCGTCGAGGGAATACGTGAAACCCTTTATGGAGAGGTACTCGTTGATGAGCTTCGTGACGGAGTTGAGGAAGTCATGGCCGTCGTCGGTGCCATAGTCCTTGATGATCCTGTGGAAGATGGTCTCAGCCCGCTCCGCTCCAATACTGTTCCTGTCTATTACTCCTGTCTGGAGTTGGCCGTTTCGGATTGTGACGTAGGCGTCGTGCTGACACCCCTCACGTTCGCAAGTAGCGCAGTGCTGACAAATATTGGCCCGCGTGACGAAGTTGAAGTCCTTAGGTAAGAAAAGGCTGAAAATGTCCTTCCCTGACCATCTCTCCGGCTTCTTCACCGTAGGGTTCGGCATCTTGCCCTGGTAGCCTGTGGAGGCGAGGAGCTTGCCCACATCATTGGCAGTGAGCATCGTCTGAGCCCTCGTCAGCAGGTAGGCTCCTGTAATGAAGTCCTTGGTGGCGCCAATGATGGGTGCGCCATATCTGGGCGAGAGTATCTGGTCCTGGACCTGCATGAGGAGCCTTGCCTCCGTCTGGGCTTCCTTGCTCTGCGGGATGTGGAGGTTCATCTCGTCCCCGTCAAAGTCGGCGTTGTAGGGCGGACAGACCGTGAGGTGCATCCTGAACGTCCTGTAAGGCAGCACCTTCACCCTGTGAGCCATGATGCTCATCCTGTGGAGGCTCGGCTGCCTGTTGAATAGTGCTATATCCCCGTCCTTCAGGTGCCGCTCCACCGTGAAACCGGGCTCCAGTCCCTCGGCAACGAGAGTTCTGTCCGTCACGAACTCCAGCCTGATGCGTCTGCCGTCTGGGCGGACGATGTAGAGGGCCCCGGGGTGTATAGACGGGCCGTTGTATACGAGCCTCTTCATCTCCTCGAGGTTCCTCTCGGTTATGATGTCCGGGACCGTCAGTCGGACAGCGATGTGCATGGGGACGCCTACCTCATTAATGTCCAGATTCGGGTCAGGTGAGATAACGGTTCTAGCCGAGAAGTCCACCCTCTTCCCCGAGAGGTTGCCCCTGAACCGGCCTTCCTTTCCCTTCAGCCTCTGGGCGAGGCTCTTAAGGGTTCTTCCAGACCTGTGGCGGGCCGGAGGGATGCCTGAGACCTCGTTGTTGAAGTACGTGGTGACATGGTACTGGAGGAGCTCCGAGAGGTCCTCGATGATGAGGGTGGGGGCACCGGCGTCGATGTTCTCCCTGAGCCTCTGGTTGATCCTGATGATGTCGACGAGCTTGTGGGTGAGGTCGTCCTCAGCCCTTATGCCCGACTGGAGGATTATGCTTGGACGCACATCCACTGGGGGCACAGGCAGGACCTGGAGGACCATCCACTCAGGTCTCGCCACGGAGTGATCGATGGCCAGAAGCTCTAGGTCCTCATCGGGGATCCTCTCGAACCATTCCCTGATCATGCTAGGGGTGAGTCTCCGGCTCACCTCCTCGACGATGGCATCGTCGCCTGTGTCAAACTCTTCCTGTTCGATCTCAAGGAAGCTGGTGGGCTTCGCGAACTTGACGTTGGACTGGACCATCCCGCACTGGGGGCACTCCTTGAACTTCTTTTTCTTCTTGGCCTGCTTCACGATCTCCTTGTTTGTACCGTCGCTGACCTTTCCGAAGAGCTCTATCTCCTTCTGACGCACTGCACTGAGTTCTTCGATGTGCTCGTCAGAGAGGAGGATCCTCCCACAACTCCTGCATGTCGTGGAGAGGATCTTGTATGTCTGCTTGGCGAACTCCACGTGGACGACGGGGACCGCCAGCTCGATGTGGCCGTAGTGTCCTGGACAGTTGATGGATATATTTCCGCAGGTCCTGCACCTCTGTCTGGGTTCCAAGGTGCCTAGCCTGTGGTCCATGAGGCCTCCGGATATGGGTCCACCGTCCTCGTCGTATGTGTCGGATGTCGTTATCTCCACCACTGAGAGCCTGCGTATCTCGTCGGGTGGTAGTATGCCGAACTTTATCGCGTCGATGACCTTGGACAACTATTCGACCTCCTTAGCCAGCTCTAGAGAAGGCGAGATGCATAGGCTCTGGAGCTCCTGAAGCAGAAGCTTGAAGGCGTATGAGACCACGACTGGCTCGACCTGCCCCTTGCTCTCGCACATGGGACAGACGTACTTGCGCTGCCGTATGTCGTAGAAGGCCAGCTTGCCGCAGCGCTCGCAGACGTAGATCGTGTATGCGTCGGACTCCTCCAGGAGCCTGTCCTTGAGGAGCATGGCGGCGCCGTGGGCGACGAGGCAGTCCCTCTCCATCTCTCCGAACCTGAGGCCTCCTCCCCTGGCGCGACCCTCGGTGGGCTGCCTCGTGAGCATCTGGACCTGTCCCCGTGCCCTGGCGTGGATCTTGTCCACGACCATGTGGTGGAGCTTCTGGTAGAACGTGGGTCCAATGTATGTCTGGGTCTCGAACTTTCTTCCGCTGAGGCCGTCGTACATTAGCTCCCTGCCACCAGGATTGAATCCGAGCCGTCTCAGTGCCTCCGAGAGGGACTCGTGGGACTCGTTGATGAATGGGGTTCTGTCGACCATCTCGTCTCTCAAAGTGCCTACTTTCCCTGAGAGGGATTCGAGGAACTGGCCGACGGTCATCCTCGACGGGAAGGCGTGGGGGTTGATCATGATGTCAGGTACTGTGCCGTGGGCGCTGAATGGCATGTCCTCCTGAGGTATGACCATCCCTATGACGCCCTTCTGGCCGTGGCGTGAGACGAACTTGTCGCCTAGCTCGGGGACCCTGTGGCTTCGCACCTTCGTCTTGATGAGGTGGGATCCCTCGATGTCCTTTGTGACGAAGACGGAGTCAACTACTCCCTGCTCAGTGGGTCTTACTGCTACTGAGGTATCCCTCAGCTGGGGGCCCCTTACTTCAAATC
>JAUVYU010000235.1 GCA_030602935.1 Candidatus Bathyarchaeota archaeon
CCACAGATGAGCTCAAGGAGTGGGCGGAGTCCAACAAGACCATGGACATCGTAAACGCGCTTGCGCCCCAGTCGGTACCCGTGGCCCCGGTCTACGACTTAGAGGCGATGCTCGAGGATCCCCATGTGAAGGCCAGGGAGATAATCACGGAGGTGGAGCACCCGGCAGCCGGGCTGGTGAGGTCTCCGGGCTTCCCGGTGAAGCTGGAGAAGTCCCCGGCGAGCATCAGGCTCCCGGCGCCCACCCTGGGGCAGCACAACGAGGAGGTCCTGACCGAGCTGCTGGGGTACTCGAAGGAGCAGGTCGTCGACCTCAGGAAGGCCGGGGTCATCACCTGATCCTCCTAACCATTATATGCATACGCCCTCCCTTTTCTTCTCAGGATTCTAATGCCTGATTTCTCTGAGCAGAGGCGGCAGATGGTCCAGCGCTACATGAATTCAGGGTATATCAGCTCGGAGTCGATGGCGGAGGCTGTCCTAAGGGTGCCCCGTGAGGAGTTCATGGACCCAAGCTACACTGGTTACGCCTACTTCGACAAACCCTTCCCGATACCCGGAGACGGGGGCCAGACAATCTCAGCCCCGTACATGTACCCCATCTTCTACGAGCCTCTCAGCCTGAAGGAGGGGGACAGGGTCCTGGAGATCGGGGCGGGCTCGGGATACGGGGCTGCGCTGGCAGGGGAGCTCGTGGGTGACTCAGGTCTCGTCGTCTCCGTGGAGATAAATGAGATTACGTACCGATTCGCCCAGGCTAACCTGGACAGGACAGGATATAGGGATGTCATCCTCGTGCTGGGAGACGGCTCCCTGGGATACGAAGATGAGGCTCCATACGACGCAATCTGCGTCACAGCGGCCTGCCCAAAGGTACCGGAGCCCCTTGTTGAGCAGCTGGGGTCCCCGGGGAAGCTCATGGCTCCAGTGGGGAGCAGCTACAGCGTCTTCGGGCAGGACCTAGTGCTCATGGAGAAGGACGGAGATGGAATAACAAGCATGAGGACACTCATGAAGGTCTCCTATGTGCCCCTCATCGGTGAGCACGGCTGGCCCCGGAAAAGGTGAATAGATCAGTTTTAAGGGAAGAAGGACACTGCTACGGTGATTAATGTGAGGATCGGCGTCGTTTCCCGTCCGGACAGGAAGCAGGCGGCTGAGGTCGTTGGAAAAGTGGTGCGATTCCTCGAATCCAAGGGGGTCGAGACCATCGTCGAGACCGACACCGCCCTGATGATGGACTCCCCGGTGGAGAACACGGATCTGGGGAGGATCGACGCTGACTTCATGGTGACCATCGGCGGTGACGGGACCATCCTGAAGACCGCCATGCTGTTGAACGACCCGGGTATCCCGATCCTCGGCGTCAACATGGGGAGCAAGGGCTTCCTCACCGAGGTGTACCCCGACGAGGTAGAGGCCGCCCTTGAGAACATGCTGATGGGCGACTATGGCGTCGAGGAGTGCATCAAGGTGGCATCCAAGAGCCTTGACACGGATGACACATACCCCGACGCGCTCAACGAGATCCTCATCTCATCATCCATGCCATCCAAGATGCTGGACATGCGTCTGAGCATTGACGGCGTCCACATAATGGATATCCAAGCGGATGGCGCCATGGTCGCCACGCCGACGGGCTCTACGGCGTACAACCTCTCCGCCGGTGGCCCCATAGTAAAGCCCGGGGTCGAGGCGATGATACTCACCACCATCTGCCCCTACAGCTACTTCAGGAGCGTCGTGGTCCCCACGGACAGCCGGATCACGGTGGAGCTCATCAAGCCCAGGGCGGAGGGGATAGTCATCGCCGACGGGAGGGAGTACGCGCCCATCAAGCCCCTCTCGTCGGTGGAGATCTGGAAGAGCGAGCACACGACAAGGTTCGTGAGGTTCAAGCCCTTCTACGAGAGGCTGGAGAGGCGTCTCATCTTCCGCAAGGTACGTTGACGCGGGCTAAGAGGATCACCAATGGGGAAAGCCATAGTCCTTGACACCTCGGCGCTCCTCATGGGCTACGAGGCAGCAGAGGTTGAGGCCGAGCACTATACCGTTCCATCCGTCCGCGAGGAGATGAAGCGGGACGACATCCGAAAACTTAGATTAGACAGCGCCATCGACTCCGGACGCATCACCGTGAAATCCCCGGACCCCAAGTATCGAGCCGAGGTCAAACGAATCATCGGGGAACTGGGGGAGACGGGCGCATTATCGGAGGCCGACACCGAACTCCTCGCCTTAGGGGCTCAGCTGAAGGGAGAGGGGTGGGAGACCACGATAATCTCGGATGACTACTCCGTTCAGAACGTAGCGAGCGAGATAGGTCTTGGGTTCAAGGGTCTGGCCACGCAGGGCATTAAGCGTCAGTTCAAGTGGACCATCTACTGTCCGGGGTGCCGGAAGACCTTCGATGGGCCTCAGGATGAGGGGGTCTGCCCCATCTGCGGCACGAAGTTGAAGAGGAGACCATCAAGGAAGAGACCGCTGATGACCTGAACGTCTTCAGGGATCCATTCTGGGGACGTACTCCCCCTGACCCTCAGTCGCGACCACCTCGCCGTCCTGCAGGACGGGTTCACCTCTCACGAATGAGTGGACTGCGACCCCCTGCACCTCGTATCCCTCGTACGGGGTCCAGCCGCATGCGGTTATCATGTCCTCGTTCCTGATGGTCCACTTCGCCTTCATATCGACTATGACGAGGTCCGCGTCGGAGCCAGGCATCAGGGCCCCCTTCTTGGGGTATATCCCGTAAATGCGGGCCGGGTTCTCCGA
>JAUVYU010000216.1 GCA_030602935.1 Candidatus Bathyarchaeota archaeon
TGAGCTCACGGACGACGTCGTCGACGTAGCCCGGCCCGGGGACAGGATAAGCATCACGGGTACCCTGGGGCTCCTCAGGAAGCAGGGACGGGGGGGTACACTCAGGGTCTTCGACCTCGCCCTTGAGGTGAACAACATCGACGTGAGCGGCCGGGATGCAGAGCTCCTGGAGATCACCGAGGAGGACATCGAGGAGATACGGGAGGTCGCGTCGGACCCCTGGGTCTTCCGCCGCATGCTCCAGTCCATCGCTCCCTCCCTCTACGGCCTCGACACTATCAAGGAGGCGGTGATGTACCTTCTCTTCAGCGGGGTCAGCAAGGAGCTCCCCGACGTCAGGATAAGGGGGGACATCAACGTCCTCCTTGTCGGTGACCCGGGGACCGGGAAGAGCCAGCTCCTAGGGTACGCCGCCAAGACCGCCCCGCGGGGGCTCCTCACCACCGGCAGGGGCTCCACCGCCGCGGGGCTCACCGCCGCCGTCGTCAAGGAGGGCGGCACGGGCAACTTCGTCCTCGAGGCCGGCGCCCTCGTCCTGGCCGATAAGGGCATCTGCTGCATCGACGAGATGGACAAGATGCGGGACGAGGACCGGGGGGCCATCCACCCAGCCATGGAGCAGCAGGTCGTCTCCATCGCCAAAGGAGGCATCGTCGCCACCCTCAACGCCCGGACAAGCATCCTAGCCGCGGCGAACCCGACCCTTGGGCGGTACAACCCGTACCAGACCATCGCCCAGAACATGAACCTCCCCGTCACCATCCTGAGCCGCTTCGACCTCATCTTCGTCCTCAGAGACCTCCCAGAACCCGAGAAGGACACAAAGATGGCGGAGCACATACTGAACCTCCACAGGGCGGCAGGGACCCCCGTGAAGGCTCCCTTCAGCACCGAGTTCTTCAGGAAGTACGTCAGCTACGCTAAAACCATCAACCCGGTGATGACGGACGAGGTCTTCGAGAGCTTCAGGGACTTCTACGTCAAGATGCGGAGCGCCTCCATCGAGGGGGGCGAGGCATCAGCCATCAGCATCACCGCCAGGCAGCTGGAGTCCCTTGTGAGGCTCTCCGAGGCTAGGGCCCGCGTCCACCTACGTGAAGAGGTGACAAGGGAAGACGCCGAGGCCGTCATCGCGCTGTATTCAAGGAGCCTTGAGCAGGTGGGCATCGATGTCACCACCGGGGAGATAGACATCGACATCATCTACACGGGTAAGCCTAGAAGCCTCCAGATGCAGCTCCAGAAGGTGCTCGGGGTCATCGGGGAGATGGAGAGGGTCTCCGGGGTCGTCCAGGACGAGGACCTCTTCACAGCCATGCTGGAGGACCACGGCATCGCCAGGTCCGAGGCGGCGAGGCTCATCGGGGTCCTCATGAGAGACGGGACAATCTACTCGCCGAGGCCCGGCTACTACAAGAGGACCTCCTAGTCCCGCCCACCTTCCTCCACCCCCCACAGAGGGGTGGACATTGTTTTTATGGGGCGGGGACCCGTTAATTCCAGCTGGGTTAAGTTGACCGAGGAGAACGCTTTCTCAAACCTCTGCCGTCCAGTCAGGAGGCTCCTAGAGGGAAGAGGGTTCACTCAGCCCACGGAGCCCCAGAGGCAGCTTATGCCCTACATCCTGGAGGGGAAGAACGTCCTCCTCATCTCTCCTACGGCCACGGGGAAGACCGAGGCGGCGATGCTCCCGGTCTTCCACAAGTTCCTCATGAGCGAGAGGAAGCCGGGGGTGAGCATCATCTACATCACCCCCCTGAGGGCCCTGAACAGGGACATCATGGACAGGATGACCTACTGGTGCAGCAGCCTCGACATCAAGCTGGCGGTGCGCCACGGGGACACCACGACAAGGGAGAGGAACAGGCAGAGGCAGGCGCCCCCGGACATGCTCATCACCACTCCGGAGACGCTGCAGGCTATCCTATCGGGGCGGGTGCTCAGGAGGTTCCTCAAGCCACTCCGATGGATCATCATCGACGAGATCCACGAGCTGGCCGATAACAAGAGGGGGAGCCAGCTCAGCATAGCATTGGAGCGGGTGAAGGAGCTGTCTGACGAGCCTCCCCAGCTCATCGGGCTCAGCGCGACCATAGGCAGCCCCGAGAAGGTGGCCCAGTTCCTCGTTGGGAGCGGGCGAGAGGTGGACATCGTCCAGGTCTCGACCACCAGGAACACCACGTTCGACATCATCTACCCTGAGCCTGGACCCGTTGACTACGAGCTGGCCACTAAGCTCTTCACTCACCCTGAGGTGGCCTCGCGCCTCAATGTGATGAGGGACCTCATCGAGGAGCACGAGACCACACTCATCTTCACGAATACCCGGTCCACCTCTGAGATGCTGGCGAGCAGGTTCAATGTCTGGGATCTCGACTTTCCGTTGAGCATCCACCACGGCTCCCTTGCCAAGACCAGCCGCATAGCCGCGGAGAGGGGGCTCCGGGCAGGGGACCTGAGGACCATCGTCTGCACCTCCTCCCTGGAGCTGGGTATCGATATCGGGACGATCGACCTAGTGATCCAGTACAACTCCCCGCGACAGGTGACCAGGCTCCTGCAGAGGGTGGGGAGGAGCGGCCATAGTATAGGTGAGACGGCGAAGGGTATCATAATCGCGTTGAACAGTTCCGACGCATTGGAGTCCATGGTCATATGCCGGAGGGCTTTGAAGGAGATCATGGAGCCCCTGGTCGTGCCCTACCAGCCCTACGACGTCCTCGTCAATCAGATTGTCGCTGAGTTCATGTCCAGGTCCCGTATCTACTTCCTCCAGGCCCAGACCCTGTTCAGCAGGGCCTATCCCTTCGAGGACCTAACTGAGGACGACATCAAGTTCGTCGCCCAGTATATGCACAACAGGTTCCCCCGCATGGCCTGGATCTCCGAGGAGGACGAGGTCATAATCAGGCCAAGGGGGAACAGGAAGACCCTCTACAAGTACTTCTT
>JAUVYU010000065.1 GCA_030602935.1 Candidatus Bathyarchaeota archaeon
CCCAGAATATCCGAAGGTCGATCACGTCGTGCTGACGGATGAGGACCTCCCAGGGATATTGGCGCTCGTGAAACTGACCGAGCCAGGGCCGTTCGCCCCAAGGACCATCGAACTCGGAAAGTACATAGGCCTGAAACGAGAGGGGCAACTCGTCGCTATGGCAGGTGAGAGGATAAAGATCGACGGTTACACCGAGGTCAGCGCCATCTGCACTCATCCAGACCACCGCAGGAAGGGGTACGCGAAGGCGCTGACGTGCATCTTGGCGCAGGAGATCGTGGACCGGGGAGAGAAAGCCTTCCTCCACGTGATGACCCACAACGAACCGGCCGTCAAGCTCTATGAGAGACTGGGCTTCAATACGAGGAAGGAACTACCAATCACAGCCTACAGGCGGACCTAGGGCTACTCCTCTCGCCTCACGGGCTCCCTCACCTTGAGGACGGCCGCAACCGCCCCCACGACGAAGAGGCCCACGCTCAGGTAGAAAACGAAGGCCTTGGAGTAGCCCTGATAGATGGCCCCACCCACGACGTTCCCCGCACCCCAGATGAGGGACCAAGAGACCTGGGCTATCGCCGAGAACCGCCCCCGATGCTCCTTGGGGGAATAGTCATAGAAGATCGCCTCCCAGGCAGGGTCCCCTATGCAGCCCGCCACCGCCAGCAGCAGACGGGCCGTCAGGATGCCCTGGTAGCTCCCGGCAACCGCGAAGAGGAAGAAGGAGACCGGCCAGAGGAACATGGTCGGGATGATGAACTTCATCCGGCCGTGCTTGTCCGAGGCCCTCGCCAGGGGCGGCATCAGCACTAACCTAGCGATCATCACGATCACCGTGATGGCCCCCCACTGGGAGGCCAGGACCCCCACCTCCTCCTTCGCATATGTGACGAAGTAAGGCTCGGACACCGCCCAGGCGAACGTGAAGACGAAGTCGATCACCAGGAAGGTCCAGAGGGCTTTGGGCAGGTTCCTTAAGGTTTCCGTGAAGTCTGAGAGGATCTCTCTGGCTGCGGTCTTAGGGCTCATGCTGACCCCCTTCCCGTTCTCCAGGGTCTCCTCTAAGTACCTGTACCTCAGGAACGAGGCGACTGTTGCCAGCAGGAACGTGAGGGTGTACGCGAACCGCATGGCCGGCAGGATGCCCCTGACGTCCATGACGAGGCCGATGGCGTATGGCGAGAGGAGGCCGAAGAGGCTGGGGACAACCTGCCAAAGGGCCATGGTCGTCGCCCTGTTGTCCGGGGTGGTGGAGTCCGCTAACAGAGACATGAATGCGGGGTCCCTTATACCGGAGAAGAGCGCCTCCAGGATGGTCGCCAGGAAGAGGAACCTGAAATCCGGGGCGTAGGCGAACATCAGCGTGTTCAACGCTAGGAAGAAGCTCATGGAGTAGAGTATCTTCTTACGGCCCAAGGTGTCGGCTAGGTAGCCCCCGAACAGGGTTGGAACTATCCTCGTGATTGCTCCGACGGCGGAGATGAGGCCGATGTCGATGTGGCGGCCTCCAAGCTCTAGGACATATAGCGCGTAGAAGGGCCACGTCATGCTGCCCGCGATGTTCCACAGACCTGAGCTGAGAAGCATTACACCGATGTTGCCCTTGAGAAAGTCCCATCTACCCGCAGGACTATCAGACTTTATCATTATTCGAACATCGATACCATCAGCTGCTCAGGTTCTAGCATTATCCCACCATCAACGATCATAAAAGTATTCCTGAAACAAACGCCCATGAGGTGTAAAAGGGGTTACGCCATCGCGCGCGTACCCAACAGCCATTACCCCCCAAATAGGGTATCGCGTTCTACGAGTTAGAACAAAGAGACTGAACTGTTCGAATGTGTAGCATTTTACCCAAGCGACGTCTCTTAGAGGTACGAGGTAGAGAGATGAAACCTAAGTCGATCATCGTCTTGACCATAGTACTCGCATTCGCCCTAACGGCGATGTCACTCAACGCGACGCGGCCCACGGGGAGCGAGCTTGAGTACAGGGAGATGGTAGAGGCCGGCCTCGGCATGCTCGAGGCACGGATGAACATAGGCTAGCCAGCTGAAACATATGGTCGCTCGCGTTAAGCTACATGTCTATCCCGGGTCTGATGTTCTGCGCGGACCTCTCCACGACCTTTGAGATACGCCGGGCCCTAGTCTCATCCCTTTTTGCGTCCAACACCCACCAGGTGTACATGAGCTTCACTGAGTTTGTGAAGGCCTCCCAGTTACTCCAAGCCTCTTCATCTCCCCTGAGGGCCTCTAATAGGTCTTCAGGGACCTCAGGGGCTACCCTCGAAGTGTAAGCGGACTCCCACATCCCGTTGGACTTGGCCTTCTCCACCTCGGCGTATCCGGCCTCCGCCATGAGGCCCGCCTCCATCATCCTCTCAGCCCTACCCCTGTTGAGCTTGGACCACGGGCTGTTCCTCCTCCTGGGCGAGAACCACTGGCGGAACCTGTCGCCGTCGATGCTCTGCATCCTGCCGTCTATCCAGCCGTAGCAGATGGCCTCCTCGACTGCGTCGACGTACCTCAGCCCCTCCAGGCTCGACCCCACCTTGTACATGATGACCCAGATCCCCTTGTCCCGGGGGTGGTTATCCTCGAGCCAGCTGCGCCACTCGGATCGGTTCCTGAAGTCGAGCTCGGGGGGCTGGGTCATGCCGCTAGATCCTCTCCAGCTTGAATACCACGGTCTTACGGCCGTCTGTGCAGCTGGAGTAGGAGGTACTGGGGGCTCCGATCCAGGGGTAGTTCCCTCCCCGCGCCAGGTGGATGAGGTCCCTGTAGATGTCCCTGAAGGCCCAGCTGCAGAAGCCGGCGGGGCAGCCGAGGCTGTTGTCGAGGATGAACTCCTGTCCCTCTAGGTGGACGGGGCATGGGCTCGTGAAGTCGTCGGGGAGGTGGCCGGGGGGCTTCCCCTGGAAGACCTCCTCGACCGTGAAGCCCTTGACGACGTTGATCTTGATCCTGGTCATGTCAGGCTCACGTAGTTCTGACCTCGTGCGCGTATTAGTGTCCTACGGCGATGGACTCGTGCATGTTGAGATGGCACTGGACGCCCCCGTGGAGGAGCCCCGTCTCCAGGTCCACGACGACGCCGACGGGCCGCCCCCAGCCGTAGCGCTCCCGGTCCACCCAGACGAGGTCGTGGCCCCTCTCCAGGAGCCCCTCCCTCACCTCAGGCGGGTACCTGTTGTCGACGTAGACGGTGGAGGTCTCCCTGAAGAGCCTGGGGGCCTCGATAGCGTCCTGAATGCCCATCCCGTGGTCCACGACGTTGACGATCACGTGGGCGATGGAGACCTGGATCTTCCTGCCGCCAGGTGCTCCAACGGCCATGAAGGGCTCCCCGTCCCTGAGGAGGATGGTGGGACAGACGTTCTGGATCCGCCTCTTCCTGCCGTCGATGGAGTTGGCGTGGCCGGGCTCCGGGTTGAGGCCGTACATGGCGTTGTTCATCGTGATGCCAGTCCCGGGGACGACGATTCCACTGCCGAAGCCGTCCACGAGGGTATGGTTTACGCAGACCAGGTTCCCCGCCCTGTCCACGACGGCGAGGGCGGTGGTGCACTCGGGCATATGGGGCCAGGGGTCCCCGGGCTCGACGGCGCATGCCTCGTCCAGGCTTATCCTCTTCCTGAGCTCCTCGGCGTATCCGTCTGAGGCCAAGGCCTTCTGGGGGACGCGGACGTAGCCCGGGTCGCCGAGGTACTTGAAGCGGTCGGCGAAGGCGAGGCCCACCGCCTCTGCCATGAGGTGGACCGTCTCCGGGGTGCCGAAGCCGAGGCCGGCAAGGTCGTATCCCTCCAGTATCTTGAGTATCTGCATCAGGGTGATGCCAGAGTGGCTGGGGTCGTAGACCACGTCGTAGCCCCTGTAGCTCCCCGGCTCCGGCTCGTGGACTATGGGCTCGTAGGCAGCGAGGTCCTCCTCGGTGATGAGGCCACCTCCCAGTTTCATCTCCTCGGCGATGGCCTCAGCGAGCCAGCCTCTGTAGAAGGCGTCTGGCCCCTCCTCCGCGATAGAAGCCAGGGACTTTGCGAGGTCGGATTGGATGAGTTTCAGCGGGTTCTTAGCGATCACCGAGGAGGGCCTGTAGGGATACTGGCCGTCGATGAGGTAGATCCTCCTCCACTCCGGGAAGCCGGAGAACAGCCTCATCCTGCTCGCTATGGAGGTGGTGATGCCCCTCCCAGGGACGAAGCCCTCCCTGGCGACCGCGATGGCAGGCCCCATGACCTCCTTCAGGCTCATGGTCCCATATCTCTCCAGGGCCTCAGTGAGGCCTGCGACGGTGCCGGGGGTGGTGCTGGCCTTGTAGCCGTAGACGTTGGCATTGCTCTTCACCTTTCTCCAGCCCATCCAGCCGGGTTCGGTGTCCTCGGTGAGCTCGTACATATCCGGGGTGCAGGTCTTGGCTGGGCGTCCGACGTAGTCGATGATGATGTTCTCCCCGGACTCTAGGTGGATGGCCATGACGCCCTCCCCGCCGATGCCGTTCGACGCGGGCTCCACGACGCAGTCCATGAAGGCGGCCGCGACCGCGGCGTCTACTGCGTTTCCTCCCCTCCTCATGACCTTGACGCCGGCCTCGCTGATGAGGGGATGCTTGGAGGCGACCATGCTGTTCTCGGCGACGCAGTCAGGCCTCCCGGCTCCGTTCCATCTACGACTCTGGTAGACTAGGTGCTGATCAGACATGCTCAGAGATTGAGTAAGGATCTTAAAATGATATTCTCAAGGCAAAGGAGGCTATCCTGCCTCCCCGTCGGAGACCTCTAACGCCTTGTCCAGGACCTTCATACCCTCGTCTATCTCGGCCTCCGTGGCGATGAGTGGGGGCGCGACTATCAGCGTGTTGATTATGTTGACGACGTAGACCCCCATCTCCATCGCCGCCGCGCTGACCCTCTTCAGCGTGTTGGGCTCGAACTTCTGTTTCCGGGTCACGAAGGGCTTCTTGGTCTCCCTGTCCCTGACGAGCTCGACCCCCCAGAATAGCCCCTTGCCCCTGACGTCGCCCACCGATTTATGGGCCTCTGCGAGCTCCCTCAGGCGCTTCTCCAACACCTTCCCCATCTTGACGGCGTTCTCCACGAGGCCCTTGTCCTCGTACTCCTGGATGGCCGCCAGGGCCGCCGCACATCCCAAGGGGTGCATGGCATAGGTCTGGCCGTGGCTGAACAGGTTCCCGGGCTGGTCGAAGTGGTCGGCTATCTCCTGGCTGGTTATGGTGGCCCCCACGGGGAAAAGGGCGCCGGTTATCCCTTTGGCCATGGACATGATGTCGGGCTCGACGTCCCAGTGCTCGATGCAGAACATCTTACCGGTCCTGCCGAAGCCTGCCATCACCTCGTCGTCGATGAGGAGCACCCCGTGGTCGTCGCAGATCTGCCGGAGCCTGGGGAAGTAGGGGTCGGGGGGGACCAGGATGCCGTTGGAGCCCACTTTGGGTTCGACGACTACCCCTGCGACGGTACCCGACC
>JAUVYU010000112.1 GCA_030602935.1 Candidatus Bathyarchaeota archaeon
TTTATATCATGGACTTCGGGAGGGGCTCCGGCCTCACGGCCTGCCTTTGCGTACGGTGACCGCTACCAGCAGCAGGGATAGGAGGACCACCCAGACCTGCCCCAGGATGGGGGCCAGGACCGCCCCCCTGTCCACGGGGACGATCTCCCCCCCGACGGTCTGGTCGCATCCCAGCTCAACCTCGACGGCGGTGTCGTCGTCGTGCATCCTGGGGTGCTGGAGGGGGGCGTAGGCGGTGGTGAGGGGGGCCGCGTAGAAGTACTCCTCCTCGGCTGAGATCATGTGGTCGCCGTCGGTGTCCGCTGGGAAGGGGGCGGAGGCCATGCCGTTGAGGAGGTAGTAGGTGAAGACGCCGTGGCCCAGGGCGATGCTCTCGTATGAGTACTCGTCGTACTCGCAGGAGGCGAGGATTATATACCCGGGCTTGGCGAGGTCCCTGTCGACGGAGCCCTCCAGGTCAACCTTGGGGCGGCCGGGCATGGTCCGGGTGGTCATCTCGTTCTCCCTGATGAAGCCGCCGCTGAAGCAGGTGTCCAGGATGACCACCTTCCTGCAGGGGAGGGCGTCGAGCCAGGCCTCGAGCTCGTCGTCCCTGATGCTCGTGGCGGGGTCGGGGGTGGCGTCCCAGGGGCAGATGTACTCGTCGTATCCGTCGACCTCGTCCAGGGGGCTAAGGTCGTCGCCGTAGGTGCCGTGGCCCGCGAAGTAGAGGAGGACGATGTCGTCCCCGTCGACTGTCCCCTGGAGGGCTTGGATGGCGTCCCTGATCCCCGCCTTGGAGGCCTGCTGGTTCAGGAGGAGGGTGACCTGGGTCCAGTAGAGGTCCCTGAGGACTGCTTCCATGGCCACTGCGTCGTCGTCGGTGAGATCTAGGTCCATTATGGACTCATAGTCGGATATCCCGACGATTATCCCGTATCTCTGTGTCGTGGAGGCTGACTGGACGTGGCTCGGGATGGTGGAGGCGGATAGGATCATGATCATTAAAAATAGGGAGCGTCTCCTTTTCATTGGGTCCATCTTATGAGCTTCGAACCCCCATAATGTACTAAAAAAGTTCGAATCTTTCTTGATGTTTCTTTAGATACAATGAATATATATCTAAGTCTTTCACATATTTCGTTCTCAAATTCAGTATTATCTAATGTCACTGTTGTGGTGTATCTTTTTAATGTGTATGTTGGTTACTCAATCCACGGGCATTATGGCCCCGTAAATCCCATCGGACGTCTAGGAGGTACTTTCACCTAACCCCCTCCTCTCAGAGGCTGGGCGCGATTTTTATTCCATGTCTACTCCGCGAGCCCGGATATGAGTCTCTACGAGTGGGTCCGCAAGAACCGGCCCAGCGACCTAAAGGTCCAGAGCCCTCCGCCGAAGGTGCTGAGGAGACGCCTCCCCAGGAGACAGCGGAACTAGCTTCTGGAGTCGTCAAGAGTTTACGACATCCCCGAATTGATTTCCCTTCATTGTACGGGCTTGAATGGTAGATTCACGCATAAGGCTTTTAGACGTTCGAGCCATCTTTTAGATGGTTGTAATGCTTGGCTTGGACGTTATCTTCAACAACATCTGGATCCTTTTCATCATATTCACCTTCGTCTACCCCCAGCTCCAGAAGCAAGCCCTCCTCCGGAGCAGGCGACGGGAGCTGGAGAAACTGGGGCAGAACAGGGGCTCCAACGTCATCACACTCATCCACAGGCAGGAGACCATCTCCCTCCTCGGAGTTCCCATCAGCCGCTACATTGACATCGACGACAGCGAGGAGGTCCTCAGGGCCATCAGGCTGACCCCGGACGAGACCCCCATCGACATCATCATCCACACACCGGGGGGCATCGCGCTCGCCGCCACCCAGATCGCCCTCGCCTTGGAGGCCCACCCGGCGAAGAAGACGGTGATGATCCCCCACTACGCCATGAGCGGGGGCACCCTCATAGCCTTAGCCGCGGACGAGATAATGATGGACCCCCATGCCGTGTTGGGGCCCGTGGACCCCCAGCTGGGAGACCGGCAGGGGTCGTACGCCGCCTCCTCTATCCTCAGGGTGGTGGAGACCAAGAAGACCGATGAGCTTGACGACAGGACCCTCTACCTGGCGGAGGAGAGCCGGAAGGCGTTAGCCCAGATCAAGGCGCTGGTGCGGAAGCTGGTAAGCCACCTCCACGACGAGGAGAAGACCGAGGAGATCGTGGAGGAGCTCGTGAGCGGCAAGTACACCCACGACTTCCCGATCACCGCCGAGGAGGCCTGCGAGCTCCTGGGGGCATGCGTCAACAGGGAGCTCCCCATGGAGGTCTACCGCCTCATGAGCCTCTACAAGATGGAGAACCGCCCCAGGAGGCCGAGCGTCGAGTTCGTCCCCCTCTCCAACTAGGCGGCCTAACCCATAAACTGAAATCGGTGATGTCTGCAATGAGATCAAACGTTTTACGAGGAATTCATGGATGTTGAACTCTGCGGAGATCAGGCGCCTCATCGAGGAGCAGCAGCTGGTCACGGATTTCATCGACCTCGACGTGCAGCTTCAGCCCTCGGGCTTCGACCTCTCCCTGGGGGAGGTCCACGCCTTCGCGGGGAGCGGGAGCGTCGACTTCTCTAACGAGGAGCGGGTCATCGCAGATTCGCGGCCCCTCAGCCCTGACTACGACGGATGGTATTGGCTGCCTGCGGGCTCCTACACGGTTGTCTACAACGAGGCGGTGGCCATGCCCCTTGACGTCGTCGCTATCGCCAGGACCCGCTCGACCCTACTCAGGAACGGGGCGACGGTGGAGACGGCGGTCTGGGACCCGGGATACAAGGGGCGGAGCAGCTCCCTTCTGGTGGTCCATAACCCGGAGGGTATCAGGCTGAGGAAGGACGCCCGGATAGCTCAGCTAGTCTTCTTCAGGGTGAAGGAGGTCGAGGAGGGCTACAGCGGCGTCTACCAGAACGAGCGCATGAAGAAGGCGTAGCCTGTCTGTGCCTGGGAGCACATATCCATCTCAGATACTAGCCGGTAACCCATATCAGGGAACATGGTCACCACCCCATAACGGAGATATATTTACTTGCTCCATTTCTCCTATGTGCGTCCCCATTACCCTGTCCCAATTGACGCACGAAGGGGCTGAGTAAGCCTCTCGTGGCCCTCGGGGAACTGGGGGCTACACCCTTTTCTCCTCAGTCACCTTCCTGGCGGTCCGTATGGCCAGGACGAGGGCCCCATGGAGGACGGCATCCGCACCCAGGGGGGTGATCATTATCTCGGGGCGCCGGTTTATCAGGTGGTTGTCGATGTTTTCGACGATGGGGTCGAGGGTCAGCTCCGGGTTGTTGAGAGCGATGGAGCCCCCGATGGTCACGAGCTCAGGGTCGAAGACGTTGACCATGTCGGCGATGCCGATGGCGTTCACCTCCCCTATCCGCCTGACGACCTCCTGAGCGGCGGTGTCCCCCGTGCTCGCAGATTTGTATAAACCCTCGGTCGTGATATTCTCGCGGTCGCCGCCTGAAATGCTCAGTAATTGGCTGTCGTCTAGCTCCAGCTCCTCGATGAGGAGCCGGGCGTAATCCGGGATGTGGCTCCCCGAGCAGTAGGCCTCCCAGTGGCCCTTGCAGCCGCAGCCGCAGGTAAGCGGTGAGTTCGGGTCGATGGTGAGGTGGCCCACCTCGACGGCGTTCCCGTCCTTCCCCACGAGTAGGTTCCCGTCCACGATGGCCCCTCCCCCGAGCCCGGTGCTCAGAGTGACGTAGGCGAGGTTCTTGAGCCCCTTCCTGGCTCCGAATATCTGCTCCCCCACCACGGCGGCTGAGCAGTCGTTCAGCATCCCCACGGGTACCTTGTAGGCCTCTCTCAGGGGCTCGACTATGGGGATCCTCTCGAAGGGGAGGTTGGGCGTGTTGATGACTGTGCCCGTCTCCAGGAAGATGGGGCCGATGGAGCCGACGCCGATCGCCTGGAACCTGACGTCGAGGAGCTCCAGCATCTGGAGTATCTGATCGGCGACTCCCTCCGGGCCGCTCTCCCTGTCCGTCCTCTCAGTGATCTTCTCCCTGAGCCCCTCAGCGTTCCCATAGGAGACCCTGACGTTCGTGGCCCCGAGGTCGACGGCGGCGTAATACCTCTCTCGATGCATATCAGGGATGGAAAAAGGGGAAGGAAGTTAAAGAGGCTATTCCTCTGCGTCACTTCCACGTCTGTGTTCTACCAGACCTCTCTCAGCAGCCTCAGGCCGTTGCCGCCGACGATCTTGGCGATCTCCTCGTCCGAGTAGC
>JAUVYU010000196.1 GCA_030602935.1 Candidatus Bathyarchaeota archaeon
GCCAAAAGATTTCGTTTTCCGTGGCCTGAATGAGGAGCAGCTCAAGGCTGTCTCCATGGACGAGTTCATCAGGATGCTACCTTCCAGGATGCGGAGGAGCCTCACGAGGGGCCTCCCCGAGGAGCACCGCAAACTCATAGAGAAGATAAGGTCCTGGCAGCCAGGCGACAAGCCAATAAAGACCCACGCGAGGAACATGATAATCCTCCCCGAGATGATCGGGAAGACAGTACACGTCTTCTCAGGCAGGGAGTTCATTGAGGTCCCGATAGATCTGAAGAAGGTCGGCCACTACCTAGGCGAGTACTCGATCACCAACACCCCCGTGCGTCACGGACGGCCGGGCATAGGCGCCTCAAGGAGCTCGATGTACATTCCGCTTAAGTAGAATCTTTTCCCAACACCATATTCTGCTATCATAGTCTTAATATTCCTAGGCTCAGGAGAAATCTATCTCTATCCTACGTATGTTTTATTATCGCTCAACTGTGATTGAGCCGGAAAATGGTCATGAATCGGGCTTCAGTTTGAAACGGTTATCGCAAAATGCCTTTATTTCACCCTTTTTTCCAAATCAAAAAGGTTTTTATAAGGATTGATGTTTTATCTGGCGTACGGTGCTCATATGCCGTCTTGGAAGTACTCTATTCAAGGGCTTGACCCAGATCGGACCGCGATAGCCAGTGGAAGGGATCTAAGGGTCTCTCACAAGGCTGCTCGCGAGATCTGCCACTATGTTAAGGGCATGAGGCTGGAGAAGGCCAAGGACGTGCTCCAAGAAGTTGTAGCGCTTAAAAGACCTGTCCCATACCGCCGACACAATAAGAAGGTCGCCCACAGGAAGGGCGTCCAGGGGTTTGACGCAGGTCGATATCCGAAAAAGGCGGCGGCGGCCATCCTGAAGATCCTAGATCAGGTCGAGGCCAACGCGGAGTTCAAGGGACTCTACTCCGACCGCCTTAAGATCATTCACATCGCGTCCCACAAGGGTAGGGTCATAAGGAATTACATCCCGAGGGCTTTTGGAAGATCCTCGCCGTACTTCAACTATCTGACCCATGTTGAGGTCGCAGTCGAGGAGATTCAATGAGCGTAGTAAAACGAATTATCAGGGATGCCATCGAGAGGGTTAAGGTAGACGAGCTTCTAGCCGACGAGTACGTTCAAGCCGGATACGGGGGAATCACTCTCACTAAGACGCCCCTCGGAGCCCAGATAAACCTCTTCGCCATGAGGCCCGGAAGGGTCATCGGCAAGCGGGGAAGGGCGATCAAGGAAGCCTCGGAACGCCTTGAGAGGGAGCTCGGGTTGACCAACCCCCAGATCACGGTCGTCGAGGTGGAGTTCCCCGAGCTAAATCCACAGATCCAGGCGGCGAGGATAGCCAACGCCCTGGAGCGCGGCATCCACTACCGTCGGGCCCTATTCTGGTCCCTCAACCGGACCATGGAAGCCGGCGCCATCGGATGCGAGATACTGATCAAGGGCCCCCTAAGGAGCAACAGGGGGCGATACGAGAAGGTCGTCGAGGGATACGTCCCCAAGTCCGGGGACCCGGCCCTGAGGAATGTGAAGAAGGCGACTATACACGTCAAGATGAAGAAGGGGGCCTTCGGAGTCAACGTCTCCATAGTCCCCCCGGATGCAAAGTTCCCCGACAAGGTGAACTTGGATGGCCTCCCCGTGATAGTGTATCCAGAGGAGGAGTACGAGCTCCCAGCAGGGGTAGAGCCAGATCTCCCGGAGACCCCGGTCGAGCCCGAGGCCTCTGAGGCAGTTCCAGAGGAGAAGCCTGCGGATGTCACAGACGCTGTTGAAGCCGCCAGCACAGATGCGCCGCAACCTGTTGCGGATGAGGCGCAGCCGGTTGAGCCCGAGGCCTCTGAGGCAGTTCCCGAGGAGAAGCCTGGGGAAGTCACCGATGCCGTTGACGTTACCATCACAGATGCGCCGCAACCTGTTGCGGATGAGGCGCAGCCAGTTGAGGCCGAGGCAGTAGAGATAGCTCCAGAGGAGAAGCCTCCCGAGGATACCGATGTTGTAGAGACAGTGGTCGAAGAGGAGGTCGTTGAAACTGCCACTCCTGATGTACCAGAGCCCGTAGCTGATGAACCCCAGCCTGTTGAGGATGAACCAGAATCGGTTGAGGCTGAGATAAAGCCTGAGGAAGAGAAGCCTCAAGCCACTGAGCCGGAGAAGACAGATGAGGTCCCGAAAGCAGAGGACCTGGAAACGGAAGGTAAAGCGGAGACTGAGGACTCCCCATCGGACGAGGAGGAGTAGCCTTTGCCCAATCGTAGAGTTCAAGAGATACGCGACATGAGCGTCGAACAGCGGGAGAGGCGTCTCAGCGAGTTGAGGACGGAGCTCTCCAAGAAGAAGACTATGATAAACGCCGGGGGCTCCATCGAGAACCCTGGGCAGATCAAGTTTCTCAGGAAGACGATCGCCCGGATACTCACCGTGATGCATGAGGAGGGGCTAGAGCCTTGAATCCGGTCAGCCCCGAGAACGTCCAGAGGCACGAGCTGATAGGCCTAGGCGTCAAGGTCGTGAAGGACAGCAACCCATGCAACATATCGATAACAGGGACGATAATCGACGAGAGTCGGAACACCCTGACGATCGCGCAGGGAGGCGAGGCGAAGCAGGTCGCCAAGAAGGACGCCACATTCCACATAGACCTCCCCAGTGGGAAGGTCGAGGTCGAGGGTGCAGCCCTGGTCGGGCGCCCCGAGGACCGAGTCAAACGTAAAATAAAGAGGCGATGGTGAGCAGCAGAATTGATGAGCTTTAAACAACCAGCGGGCGAGTGCGATGACGTCGACTGCCCATTCCATGGAACCCTGAGCGTCAGGGGCAAGACCATGGACGGCGTGATAGTGAGCGACAAGATGACAAAGTCCGTCGTCGTCAGCATAGAGTACACCCGGTACTTCCCCAAGTACGAGAGGTACGCACGGATGAACAGCAGGATCACCGCCCACAACCCGCCGTGCATCGACGCCAAGACAGGCGACAAGGTAACGATCGCCGAGTGCCGCCCCCTCAGCAAGACAAAGAGCTTCGTGGTAGTGGAGAAGGAGGAGGAGTAGC
>JAUVYU010000181.1 GCA_030602935.1 Candidatus Bathyarchaeota archaeon
GAGAGGTGCCCGCGAGAAAGCCCACAGCCCCGAGGAGATGTTTCCGACGACCTACGATATAAGCCTCGATGTGCTCAGGGAGGCAATTGAGACAGATGACCTCAGGGCCGTCATCTAGGGGCTCAACCCACCGTACAATGAGATCCTGACTCCGCTCTACGAGGGAGACGTAGCCCTAATCAGGAGCCGCCTCCGCCAGCACGTCTACGACATCGCCCATATGGGGCGCGCGACGAACGATTTCGGGTTCAACGTCATCATGGCGTATCTCGTCTTCAGCGAGATTGAGAAGGACGACCTCGTCGGCATCGCATGGGGGAAGACCCAGGGGATCGCGGCCGAAGATATATTGAAGTATCTGGCTATCCCCAACTAAGCCTGAGCCATTATCCCAATTTTTGGCCTTTTTTCCACTCGGAGCTGGATAAAACCATTATCGAATGATGAATGTTATAGTAATCGCCGACCTTCGGTAGAATAAATGTGTGAAAAGAGAAAATAAAGGGGGGGCCTGAAAGGCTATCCTATCAGTAGTATCGCCACGATCAATCCGTAGATGGCCAGACCTTCGCCGAGGGCTACGAAGAGCAGAGACCAGATCGAGAGCTCCGGCTTCTCTATCAACATCTCAGAGCCCGCTTTTACGGCTGTCATGATGCACAGGGCAGCCGCGAATGCGGAACCGATCATAGTCAGAGCTCCCATCAGAAGCCCCCAAGCAGATTCAGGTATCATACCACTTTCACCTCCTCCACCAATCAATATGAATATTATACTGAAGAAAATCACAACTGTCGTTATCTTCCCCCACGAACTTAGGTTATCCAATGCTCCAGTAATTGCCTTCTCATCTCCGCCGCTACCAGTGATCGAGACCACTAGTATCAACCCTAAGATGATCAGCATGCCCATGAGCAGAGTCAATAGCGGAGAGACCTCCTCCATCAACAGCATCTGCCCTCCAAGGAACCCGTAGAAGATGAGCAAGACCCCCATAAGGTTGAGGGAAACTCCCCAGACCGAAGCCCTGCCCTTCTCAATCGTCGTCGAAGCGTTTATGGTAGCGCCTTGGATCATGCACCAGGCAGCGGCTATGATAGAAGCAGCAATCGTGAGAGCCGCAGGTACAAGGTCGTTCATATTCACAACCTCTGTAACAGGCGCAACGTGCGGGAGAACTTCACTGACTTCATATGTTACTTTTCACCTTTTTCTCGTTACAATGTCCAAATCAGAATATAACTCTTTTCACCAAATGTCCTGATGTAAATAGGGAATTCAGGTCAGGATTTTCTGATCCTGGACCTGTAGGGATTGAACGGCACTCCACCGCCGTGATAGAACTTGCCCATGAACTCGTAGTAGAGCAGCCTCAGGGACTGTACGCCGCTCGACATGAACTCGAAGGTCATAGCGATGAGGTTCATCAGGATGAGGCTTGGGATAGTTCCCATGAAACCGGACAGTTGTTGAGCTGCCCCTGCTAGGCTGGCGTGGGCGAGTGCGAAGGCGACGATACGGAGGAAAGAGAAGAGGTTTGCGAGTCCCTCTACGAAGGTCATGAGGAGTGCTCCCACTCCCTCTCCGACTACCTCTACAGTGAAGTGCTTACCGGCTATGGCCGCGATGATGGGCTCTCCCATTGCGAGGAACAGCCCGCCCAGCATGACGTAAAAGCCCCAGTAGCCCATGGTGCCCATGAAGTCATTGGTCCTGATGAACTCGAACACGGATAATGACAGTCCTGCGACATAGAGCATCATGCCGAGGCCGTGCATTCCGAGGATGCCCCACTTGTGCCCCGCCTTCCACTGGTTGATGGCGCCTAGGACGAGGCCGAACAAGATCTCGACTGTCGCTATCTTGAACACCCACTTCATCAGCGTCGTCGTCTCGTGGATGGGGTTCGGCATGAACTGGTTATGGTGGAACAGGAGCCCCTCCACGAGGAAGATCGAGTCGTAGCCTATACCGAAGATGATGGCGAATATGCCCATGGGTATGAAAAGAGTTCCCAGCTTCGACATCATTCCCCTCTTGTATTTCCTCGACATGATGATCCCGGCGATGAGGAAAAGAGCCCCCTGCCCTATGTCGCCGTACATGAGGCCGAATTGGAAGCTGAAGACGAGGATCGTGATGTACATCGGGTTAATCTCATTGGCTGCTGGCCATCCACGGAGGGAGGTCAGTTTCCAAGCTGGCTGAAAGATCGAGACCATCTTCGGTTCGGGAGTAGGGATTGCATGATCGTCGTGCCCGGGGTCCTCGTACTCCAGGTAGAACAGTTCTCCCGTCTTCTCCTGCAGATCGTCAATGATCTTATCCAGGGCGTGCACGTTGCCTTCGTGGATCCATCCCTGGACGACGCTGATCACGTTCGTCCTGAGGGAGGGGATCGACTCGTCGGACAGGACCCTGAGCATCTGGTCCAGGAACTTGGCGTTTCCCAGCATGGGGGAGTACTCCGCCTTTATCTGCTCGTAATCTGCCTCGGCCTCTGTCAGGGCTTGGAGCTCTTGGACCTCCTGCTCGTACTCCTTTATGACCTCCTCACGTCTCCCGGAATCGATGGCCAAGAGGACATCTTGTGGGTTGAGCACCTCAAAGATGTCCTTCACTTCGAATATGAGGAAGATGGTCTCGACCCACTCCCTCCTCATCTCGGGACCGAAAACAAAGACGTACCCCTTATCAGATGAAAACTCCACTACCTTTGAGCTTAAATCCTCGAACCTCTCGATGTACTCATCTAGGCGCTGTTGGATGCTGAGATCGGCCAATCCCACTGTGAGGCACTTCTTCAGCTCCTCCGGTTCGAGTGCCTTCAGGCTCTCCAATCGCAGCTTTGCCTCTACAAGTTTCTTTTCTCCTTCTTCCCGCCTTGCGTCGACTTCCTTAATTTTCTCCTGAACGTCTTGGAATTTTGCTAGAAAATCATCCACTGATGCCGCCGGGTCTTCGGTGAACTCCCTCAACTCATTGGCTTCAAAATCTATGCCTTCCAATTCGAGTATAGTTGATTCCTCAAGGGCCTTGTATTCGTCTTGGAATTTCTCGTAGAGGCCCTTGAAATCTACAATCCTCTCCCCGGTCTTTCTCAGCCGTTCAACATCTACACCGCTCACGGCCTTTAATTGGACAACCCTCGCTGCACCTAGATCTCTAATAATCTGGTGCTCATACTCCGGGGGAGTGATGATCGTGAACTTCTTCATTGTGGATCATTAATATCAATCGGGTTTTTATTAAAAGTTTTCTTATCTCTCG
>JAUVYU010000109.1 GCA_030602935.1 Candidatus Bathyarchaeota archaeon
CGTCATACCCACCTATAACGAGGAGAAGAACATCGAGAGATGCCTCAGAGCTCTCGAAGAGCAGACCATACCCCGAGAAGACTTCGAGATCATAGTCGTCGACGGGCAGAGCACTGACAAGACCGTCGAGCTCGCCCAGAGGTACGCGGACCAGGTTATCCAGCAGGTAAGCAAAGGGGTGGGCGGGGCCAGGAACGACGGCGTGGAGATCGCCAAGGGCGACATCATCGTCACGACCGACGCGGACTGCTTCCCCCACAGCGAATGGCTGGAGGTGGTCCGGGAGCACTTCAAGGAAGAGAAGGTGATCGCCGTGACGGGGGTCCTTGACCCCATCGACTACGAGGGCCTGAACAGATACGAGGCCTACATCTACAGGAAGCTGTTCTGGGTATCGAATCACATGTTGACCGTGCTCGCGGTAATAGGGCACTACCACCTCTGCGGGGCCAACTCCGCGTTCCACCGCGACACCTTCCTCGAGATCGGGGGCTATCAGGACCTGCCGTACTCCGACGACGTCGAGATATTCAAGAGGCTGAAGCCCAAGGGGAGGATGGTCCTGGCCAACAGGATGAAGGTGTACTACTCGATCCGCAGGATCAAGAAGATGAGCCTGATGCGGTACATCTACCAGATCACGAAGAACGACTTCGTAACCATGATACTGAAAGTGAAGATCACCGACGACAGCTATGCCAGGCAGGCATACGATTAGGCAAAACCTGCGTCCGTCTTGGCGCAGATAAAATATTTAAAAAGAATCCCTACGATACGTTTGATATGCACGATACAGGATTTTATCTTAGATTTACAAGATTAGGTGACTACATACATGTGCTGTTCTTTATTTTCCCCTTAATATTCCTGATTTCTCCTGCAGATCTTTTCTCGTACAAGACCGTCGTAGTCTTCCTTGCCAATCTCTGCCTCACCGCCTTCGGGTACATGTTCAACGATCTAGAAGACGCCGAGGACGATTACCACGACGTTGAAAAGAGGAAGAGGAATCCGATCGCCAGCGGCGAGGTAACCAGAAAACAGAGTTACCTGTTCAATCTGTTCATCCTGTCTGCGGGTCTACTGTTACTCCTGTCGATAAACTCAGTTGTCTTCCTTCTCGGCGTACTCCATGGTTTCGTGGGGTTCATCTATTCCTGGAAGAATCTGAGGCTGAAATCTAAGCCCATTTTAGATCTGGCCTCACATGTGCTTTTCTTAGGAGCCTTTCAATTTCTAACGACGTACGCAGCCTTCCGCCCCATCGATCTGCTCGTCATCCCCTTCTTGATGATCATCATACCCATCTCATTGATGAATGAGATCATTCACGAGATGATTGACTTCGACATTGACAAAAAAACGAAGATAAACAACACAGTTCAAAGATTTGAAGGATTTAACATAACGAAGCTGTTGATTATCATGGTCGCGACGATAGTAATCGGGTGCTCCATCATCGTCTTTACCATCCCACCGGAACACAAGATCATCGGCCTTTCACTAGCTCTTATCCTAGGTGTTCCGATGATCTACAGCATGAATGCCCGCGTGTCGAGACTCACGCAGACGAGATGAGGGCTGCACGCGTAAGGCGTCTCTCTTGGCGCGCCGGTCAGAGACAGACTTGCCACGATTCAGCTAGGCTAACAATTCATCAAGGGAAATTTTTTAGTCGCAAAACATCATTCATCTGTTAACGCCATGTATCGAGACATCCTGGTAATCGGAGCCGGGGCCATAGGGCTCAGCTCCGCCCTCCACATGAAGAGACTTAACCCGGAGAAGAGCGTCCTGGTCGTCGACAGGCTCGGCGGACCCGGGCAGGGGAACACGGCCAAGTGCGCGGGCATCTTCCTCAACCTGGCCACCACCGAGCTCAACTTCGACCTCTGTGACTCCACTATCGACTGGTTCTACCACCTCCAAGACGACCTGGGCCACCGCCTGGGTCTCACTCAGTACGGCTACCTCTACCTCCTGGACAGAGAGCGATATGAGCGGGTGAAGAAGCCAATCGAGGAGGCCCGTAGCGTCGGCGTCGACATCAAGATCTATGAGAGGCCTGAAGTGGAGCGCCTGCTACCAGACCTAGCCACCGGATTCGGCGAGGAGGAGACCGAGCTGATGGGCCTCAAGCCCGTGGAGGTCGGCGTCCTCACGAGAAAGTGCGGGAGTATAGACGCAGACGGCCTCACCCGAAGCCTGGAAGCAGAGTTCCTAAAGCTGGGCGGCGAGGTGAGCTACAACACAACAGCCAAGACGCTCATCGTCAAGCCCCTGAAGGAGCTCGGGGTGGACGGGGAGCCCTTCGTCTGGCAGGACATACACATCACAGGCGCCGAGACCAGTAAAGGCGAGATCCAGGCGGGGACGACCGTGGTGGCCGCCGGCACCTGGTCAGAGAGGCTGCTGGACCCCATCGGCTTCGACACCCTGACGAGGCCCAAGAGCCGGTCCATCTTCGTCTTCAAGGACCCCAAGCTCGACAGGCTCCGGGACACCCGGGGATTCAGCGAGACGGGCCTCCTCCCCTTCACCAGCATCCCGGAGATCAGCGTCTACCTCAAGGTGGAGCCCTCCGAGGGCACCATCTGGCTGGGCTGCGCAGACGACTTCGGCAGGCGCTACGGCCTAGAGGACGACCCCCAGCCCGAGCGGGGGCTCTACGAGAACGACATCTACCACGCCCTGGTGAAATACCTCCCCTGCTTCGAGGACCTGAGGCCGCTGAACTCGTGGACCGGTCAGAGGGCCATGAACAGGGTGGACAAGACGCCGGTGGTCGCCCCGGCCCCGGGTATGATCTACGTCGGCTCCGCCACCGGCTACGGGGTGACTAAGTGCGACGCCCTGGGGAGGACGGTGGCCGCGGCGTACGCCGGGGAGGAGGAGGTGGAATTCTTCGGGGGCCAACGAATCAGAGTCGCGGACCTCGGCATAGAGGACCGCAAGAAGGTGAAGGAGACCTTCAAGGTCTAGGATGCAAAGTTGTCCCGAAAAAAGGAAGCGAAGCGTCCCCCATCGGATCTTATTCGATTTAATCGCAGGCGGGGGAGAGAGGCGGACGTTCAGGATAGCAGCCAAGCACGCGGACATCAGCCACCTAGTTTTCTCGGATCCGACCAGTGATATCAAGATCCTCTATGCCAGGCTCTCGGCTCTGAGGAAGCACTGCGAGGCCGTCGGCAAGGATTATGACGAGATTCGTAAGTGCTGGTTTCGCGATTTTTATGGGTCGCACCGAGGATGAGTCCGAGGCGAAATTCGGGAGATTCTGCGAGGCGATAGGCATCCCCCGAGGGTCTCACGCAGCGCGCTGGCTGCTACGTTGCGTTGGCACTCCGAACAAGGTGGCCAGCGCCATCAAGGAATTTATTGATAAGGGCCTCTACTTCTCACCTGCACCTTCTACAACTTCGAGCGCGCCCTTAGGCCGATAATAAGACCCATCCCTCACCTTAAGCCTGTTATCATCTCGCCTATCTCTTTCTTCGAGACCCTCTCGGCCTGCACCACATCCACAACCCTCCCCTCGTACATGATGGCTATCCGGTCACTCATGCCCAGGACCTCGTCCAGGTCCTCGGAGATGAGCAGGATCGCCTTACCCTCGGCCCTCTTCTCCATCAATTTCCGGTGGATATACTCTTGGGAGCCTATGTCCAGACCGGACGTGGGTTTGTCCGCTATGAGAAGTTCGGGGTCTCTGGAGAACTCCCGGGCTAGGATGAGCTTCTGCAGGTTCCCCCCTGAGAGTTTCCCCGCTGGTTTCTCCATGCTCGGGGTGTCTATGTTATACTCCTCAACCAGCCTCTTGGCATACTCAATGACTTCATCCTGGTTGGTGAACCACATGTTCTCAAAGGGGAGGGGCCCCCTGTTGGCGAAGGGCTTCTGGGAATGGGTGCCCAATATGATGTTCTCCCTGATCGACAGTTCGGGCATTACACCCCTCCCCATCCTGTCCTCGGGGATGTAGCCGACCCCCAGCGCCCTGAGGTCCTTGGGCGAGAGGTTCGTCGCGTCCTCGCCCTTGATGAACACCTTCCCCGCTGAGACCTTCCTGAGGCCCACGATTGCGTCTACAAGCTCCTCTTGGCCGTTTCCGCTCACCCCGGCGATGCCCAGGATCTCTCCTCCTCTGACCTCGAAGGACACGCCCTTCAGAGTTCGGACTCCTGTGTCGTTGTAGGCCTCCAGCCCCTCCACCTCAAGGAGCCCTTCTCCTCTCTCGGACTCCGCTCTCTCGATGTCGAATATTACGTCCCTGCCGACCATCATCTGGGCGAGGTCTTT
>JAUVYU010000131.1 GCA_030602935.1 Candidatus Bathyarchaeota archaeon
CCCAGGTCGCCTGCCCCCACAAGGTGGACAACGTGAAGCCCATCAGCGAGGTGGCGGGCCTCAAGATCAACCAGGCCTTCGTGGGCTCGTGCACCAACGGGCGCCTCGAGGATCTGGAGGTAGCGGCTTCCATTCTGCAGGGCAGGAGTGTGCACGAGGACGTCAGGCTCCTCGTCGTCCCGGCTTCAGCCGAGGTCTACCTCCAGGCTCTGGACTCAGGGGTCATACAGGACCTGGTCGAGGCGGGGGCGATGTTCAGCAACCCGAGCTGCGGGGCCTGCTTTGGCGGCCACATCGGCCTCCTGGCCCCCGGTGAGGTGGGCCTTACCTCTTCCAACAGGAACTTCAAGGGGAGGCAGGGCAGCCCAGAGGCGCTGGTCTACCTGGCCTCTCCAGCCGTGACCGCGGCTTCGGCCGTGGCCGGCGTTATAACCCATCCGAGGGACCTATGATGACTGGGATGAAGGTGAGCGGGAAGGCGTGGAAGTTCGGTGACGACGTGAACACCGACCTAATCGTTCCGGGGAAGTACCTGGAGCTCGTGGACCCCCACGAGATGGCGAAGCACGCCATGGAGGGGATAGACCCGGACTTCCCGGACAAGGTGAGCGAGGGAGATGTGGTGGTCGGAGGAACCAACTTCGGATGCGGCTCCAGCAGGGAGCACGCCGTCATCGCCCTCAAGTACGTGGGCGTGGGTGCCGTGGTCGCTGAGTCCTTCGCCCGGATCTTCTACAGGAACGCGATCAACCTGGGCCTTCCGGCGCTGGAGTGCCCGGGGATAAGCGAGGCCGTCAGCGAGGGAGACTCCCTGGAGATCGACCTCACAGGGGGCAAGGTGGTGAACGCGACGACCGGGAAGGAGCTGGAGTTCGTCCCCCTGCCCGGGTTCATGGTCGAGGTCCTCGGAGAGGGGGGGCTCGTAACGTATATCAGGAATCACTTGGATGAGTGGTAGATATGGCGAAGTACAAGATTGCAGAGATACCCGGAGACGGGATAGGGCCGGACGTGATGGCCGCGGCCGTCAAGGTCCTGGAAAAGCTTGAGGAGACACGGGACCTGAGCTTCGAGTTCAACAGGCTCGTGGTGGGCGATGCGCTCAAGGAGAGGACGGGTGTGGCCCTGCCTCCCGGGACGATCGACGAGATCAGGAAGGCGGATGTCGCGCTCTTCGCCGCCGTCGGTGACACGGCTAGGGAGGTCATCCTGCCCATCAGGCAGCAGCTGGACCTCTACGTGAACCTGAGGCCGGCGAAGGTCTACCCCAACGTCCCTCATCTCAAGGAGGACGTGGACATCGTCATGGTGCGGGAGAACACCGAGGGCATCTACAAGATGATCGGCGACAGGGGTGACGGCTGGGGGATCAACGTCAGGGTGATCACCGCGAAGGCCTCGGAGAGGATAGCCAGGTACGCCTTTGAGTACGCCGTCAAGTACGACCGGAAGCTGGTCACCAGCGTCCACAAGTCGAACGTCCTCAACTACAGCTGCGGGGTCTTCCAGGAGGCTTGTCAGCGGGTCGCTGAGGAGTACCCGGGCGTCGAGTTCAACGAGGTCCTCGTTGATGCGTGCGCCATGAGGTTGATCCTGAGGCCGGAGGCTTTCGATGTCATCGTAACCACTAACCTGTTCGGGGACATCCTCTCCGACGAGGCCGCGGGGCTGGTCGGTGGATTGGGGATGACCCCGTCAGGGAACATCGGGGACGACCATGCGATGTTTGAGCCCATCCACGGCACAGCTCCGCGGTTGGCGGGTACGGGCAGAGCGAACCCCATGGCCACGATACTGTCAGCGGGGATGATGCTGGAATGGCTGGGCGAGAAGGACTCAGCCGCGGTGATTGAGAAGGCGGTGATCGACGTCCTCAAGGAGGCGAAGACGCTGACGCCCGACCTGGGTGGCACCGCCAAGACGATGGACGTCGCCGTGGCCGTGAGCGAGAAGCTCTAGGGCCCCAATATCTCCCCTTTTCCCGGGATAGTTCCCTTTCTTCTTTCTATTGGGTTGACCCCGAGTGATTCTGTTGTATTCCAGAAAAGTTTTAAGCAGGAACCCCCCATGAAATGGATGCTTGGAGTGAATTGGCATGACAGGTGAATATTTCCTCCATCGATAAGGCAGAATTCTACCCGACCCCAGAGTTTAAGAACGTTCTCGCAGCAGCGGAGAGTCTGAAGGCAGAATATTCTATGCACTGGGCCGGGCAGCTGGATGAGAAGACCCACGGGAGGTTCATGGAGGGGCTTGAGCTCCTCCGGGAGTCCCTTACAGTCCACTACAAGGAGCTCTACGCCAGGGAGCAGGCCCTCGCGGCGGCGGCCTCCGACAGCTACACCAGGAAGCAGAAGACCCTATTGGTCTGGCTGGCGGAGAACTACGACGGGAGGACCATCTACACCGCCCTCATAGAGCGCCTCTCGGGGGAACTGGGTATACCGAAGTCCACTGTGAGGTGGAACCTCCGGGGGCTTAGGGAGGCGGGGCTCATCAGGGCTGGGGACAGGGAGAACAAGGGGATCCCGGTGGTTCTCACGGAGATGGGGCTGCTGATGGCGGAATATCTGGCGTCCGAGTGAGCCAACACGGAACACATTTAAAGACGGCTGTAATCGATTTGAACGAGGCGTCATGACTGTTAAAGCCTACATAATGATTAACGCAAAGTCCGGAACCGAGGACGAGATCTGTAAGGAGCTCGCAGAGTTTGAGGAGGTCGAGGGGGTGGCCACCATCTATGGTCAGTACGACGTGATCATTAAGGTCGCGGCGGAGGACATGCCCGGCCTCGACGACTTCATACTCAACAAGCTGAGGGGGATACCCAACATCATCCTGACTGCGACAATGATAATAAACAGGGAGTACCGCTGAGTCTCGAGACGTGCACATCTAGTAAGGCGCAAAGTTTATCTGCGTCTGAGCTTCATTTCCGTCATCCTGCCCTGGTAGTATAGTCTGGCCCAGTATGCTCGGCTGTCACCCGAGCGATCCCGGGTTCGAATCCCGGCCAGGGCGCCATTTTCTAATTCCAATGGGCGTCTTGTTATCTTTATAATGACTTTCGCAGTCATTCTGTAATGATATGACCCTTCTCCGTCACAGATTTGGGGGAACAACTTTCGCCAAGGTCACCGACTCCGGGGATCTGAAGGAGGCTTTGGACGACCCCTGGATGGAGTCCGAGACCATCATAGTCAAGCCCAACTGGGTGGCCGTCGAGCCCGGGGGCTTCACGGATGCCGAGATCATGAGGACCCTCTTCGAGGCGCTGGACTCCCGGATCGTGGTGACGGAGTCCCTGCACCTTGGGCGCGCCTTCAACCTCCTCCCGGACGGGATGGCGTTCACGGCCGACGGTGGGGAGGTGAACTGGCGCTGGCTCCTCAAGGGCGACGGGTGGAGGTGGCTTTACGACGAGCCCGACTGGGGCTGGTTCAGGGATGGGGGCCACTGGGAGCAGATCGTGAGGGAGGACGAAGCCTTCCTTGACGAGCAGGGGTTCACCGACCTCTTCGAGGAGTTCGGCGTCGAGTATGTCAACACAACTGACGAGGTCTGGAGGGGCAGATATGCAGACCCGGCGGAGGTGAAGGGGGCCGTAGAGTCCCGTTTCAATCCAGTCCGCTTCGAGAGGATGTACGGGATGGTCCCGCAGAGGCTCTTCGACCTGCGGGGGTCGACTTTCATAAGCCTCGCCAGGCTGAAGCAGTACGCCACGTTCACCCTGAAGAACATGTTTGGGTTGATAGTGGACCCCATGAGGTCCTGGTGGCACGGGCCCGGGAACGACAGAATAGCCCCGAGCATCGTGGGCATCAACAAGGTCTACCACTCCCTGTTCAACGTCTACGGTGTGACGACCTCCCTCCACGGGACAGCCGTACCCAACCCCGACGGGGAGCACCTGGGGGAGTACCTGGGGAAGTACGAC
>JAUVYU010000018.1 GCA_030602935.1 Candidatus Bathyarchaeota archaeon
GTAGTAGACCAATCCGCCTGTAGGCCGTCCTGTCGTGGCGTTGAAAGTGCCGAACAGGTTCAGAAGTGTGTTCGCGTTGTCGGCGTTCCACTGTGACCATACCAGTTGGCTCACCATCTGCAGGAAGCCGAAGAGGGTGTAGGTCAGTATTACGGGGATGTTCGAGACGTAGAGGAGCTTGATGGGCATCTTCCCCCTGAATCCCCTGAAGGAGGAGTGGGATACTGGTAGCTCCACCCTCATCCCCTCCACGTAGACCACGAACGCGAAGACCGCTACCGTGGTCAGAAGTCCGATCATGTCAGGGTATCCAGGCCTGTAGAACCAGTTGAGCACGGGGTCGCCCCTCATGATCCCCTGCGCGAACGCCCAGATGGCTCCTATCATCCTACCGTCGGCTGCTGGGTAGAGGTTGAAGGAGCTTATCCAGATCGTTTTGGTTATCCCAGCGACGATGAACAGGCTTATCCCGCTGCCTATCCCCCAGCCCTTCTGCACCATCTCGTCGAGCATCATGAGGACGAATCCCGCTAGGAAGAGCTGAGCGAAGATTATCGCCGAGGTGCTCAATGTGAGCCGTCCGTACTGACCTGTGAAGATGTAGGACAACGACTGGAAGGCTATCATTAGGAAGGAGAATATCTTGCTCACCGTCGTGAAGAGGGCCCTGTCCTCCGGATTCGTGTTATCAAAACCTATGAGGTCTGAGCCCGCGAGGAGCTGAATGATCAGGCCCGCCGTGACTATGGGGCCTATCCCGAGCTCCAGCAGCGTCCCAGCCGTCGAGGCGAATATAACCCTGTAGGCTGCCATTTGTTGAGCTTGAGACGGATCGATGTTGACGCCGTACAGGGGAGTCTCCGCCATGATGAGGTAGCAGATAAGGGCGATGCCGGTCCACATGAGCTTCCGGTTGAAGCTGACCTTACGCTCAGGAGTCTTAACCTCTGGAACGAAGGGAGCTATCGGCCTGAAGAACTCGAGGAACCGACCCATCCCGATCACTCAATCTCTACGATATGTCCCCCGGCAGCCTCGATCTTCTCAAGGGCTCTGGAGGAATACTCAGGAATCTTGATGGCCAAGGGGACGCGTATCTTTCCCCTTCCAAGGAGCTTCTCATAGCCCAGCTCCTCGAGGTCGAGGTCCAGTGCATCCGCCCCACCGACCTCCATGTCCAGTTTGTTTCGGGCTAGGTTCTCCAGGTCGCCTATGTTGATTGTGACAGCCCTGGGCTCAAGTGATGACGGTGGCTTGAAACCTATACTCTTGTACCTGTCGGGCTCGTACTTCACGGTGCGGATCCAGAAGTGCTTCCGTCCGCCCGCTTTGCCCTTCCCGCCTCTCATCCCGCCCTTGCGGTGCTGGCCTACCTGTCCCCATCCGCAGTACCTTGAACCACGCTGTTTACGCGACTTCCTCAGTTTGTGGGGCATTTCGTTTACCGTCCGTATTGAAGGAACATGAACTCCATAAAAACCTAGTGATATTTCTCAGGTTTCTATCTATTCGGACCTTCTCCCTCTATCACTGCAAGCCTAAAGATAAGGATTTTCATTAAACTAAGATAATCGCTATTTTGGGATAATAAGAGGAAACAACCTCTCTCTCATCATAATTGGGTTTCTAGCGAAGAGGAAACTATCTCGACTGACTGCGCATCGGTCACCAGATCAGCCCTGACATCGGACGGTAAATGTATACGGAACGTCGTCCCTATCCCGACCTCGGTCTCCACGCCGATCGTCCCACCATGCTGCTCCACAGTCCTCTTGCTGTAGGCCAGCCCCAGCCCCATGCCTTTTCCCTTAGTGGTGTTGAAGGCCATGAACAGCTTATCTTGGAAGTCCTCAGGTACACCTGCTCCGGTATCCGATACATCAATAATCAATCCGCTCGAGGATCCTTTGGCATCTATCTTCAGCACCCCTCCGTCGGGCATCGCCTCGCAAGCGTTCTTGACCAGGTTCCATAGCACCCGGCGCATCTTGTTATAGTCGATTCTAAATTGATAGGGGGGCGCCATAATCTGGACCCTTACGTTCTCTGGTATGACGCTGTCGCTGATCACCTGCTCAAGCAGGCGGCTGACCTCCACGTCGATGAGAGTGAGCGGCTCATCCCTCGTGTGCTCCCGCAGATCGTCGAGTATGTCGACGGAGAAGAGAACCGAGTCGTTTATCATGTTCAGATATTCATCCGACCTGTGTGGCTCATGCTCCAGGAGGTATGTCAGGTTCCGTATCTTCTGGAGGGGCCCCCTGAGGTCATGGCTCACCATGCTGACGACCTTCCCGAGGGCAGCCATCCTCTCGGCCTCCAGCAGGTCCCTCGTCCTCTCCTCGACTATGGCCTCGAGGTTCTCAGCGTTCTCATGGATGTAGGAGACGAGGAGAAATAACACCATGACGATCTGATAAGAATGCCAGTTGACTCCGTTGTCTGACATATCCCTGACATAGTATTCCAAAAAGAACAGGAAGAGCCCGAGCGCAAACTCCAGCTTTAGAACAGCTGACAGCCTTTTCAGCCAGGTGTTGTTGGTCGGGTTCTGTTTCCTCCCGAAGATGTATGCGATGTATCCGAGAATGCCGATGATGATCAGGTCGAATATGAGGTGTTGAGGGGTCACTTAGGTACACCTCTCACTAGGCCTCGGGCACTCTCAATCCAGACACTACGTAGAGGGGCACCTCGGATCATCGCAGGTTCAACTACTTCAAGGCGTTTTTCTAGTAAAACCCTAGATAAATGAATTACTCACATTAAATGGCTCATAGAGAACCGGAAGAATCAACAGATTCCTAGATATTAATGCGATATCTAGAAAAATAATCCATCTTCCTACGATTATGACCCGATTAATGACGTAAATCGGCTGAAAAGATTAGAACGGGTTAAGCCATGCGCTTGGCGAGCTCGTTTATCGCCTCTCCCCGGTAGCCGAGCTCTCCTCGGTCCCTGTAGGGGCGCTTCACGGTCCTCTTGAACCCCTTTCTGGGCGGATGGAGCCTGAAGAACGGCTTCACTCCCTCAAGCTTGTTGAACTCGACCTCCCCCTCCAGTATCGCCTTAGCCAGCGAGTCATACGAGTCGTACCCGAGGTCGTTGAGGGACTCCACCTCGATCGGGTGGTTTCCGACCTTCTTCCCCCTCTTCTCCAGCAGCAAGCTGATGGTCTCCAGTGTGGGCTCCCCCCAGGTGATGTAGTCCTTGGCGTGCTGAAGCATCCCCCGGTACTCGGGTCTGTCATCGAGCAGTGTGGCTGTGTTGTTCCTGTCCACTCTGAGCATCCTCAGGGTGTCCTCCTGCCTGTGGGACGCGTTGACGCCTCCCCTGATCCGGATCGCTAGAAGGCACTTTTTCTCCATCTTAGGTCGCCCAGTCCTTAGGGATAATTATCTTCATCGTGTTCTTCAGGGCATCGAAGGTCGCGAAGGAGAAGGACGTCGCAGTCTTGGTGGCGCCCTTTGATTTGGAGTAGCAGTCCTTGACGCCCGCCATGCCGAGAACGAGTCTGGCGGTCTCACCTGCCACGAGCCCTAGGCCTTTCGCTCCCGGGATCAGGGTCACCTCTACGCTTCCGCTCTTCCCGGTGACCTTGAAGGGCAGCGTGTGGGGCTCCCCGCATCCGCACTCCCAGCTTCCACAGCCCCTCCGGATGGGGAAGACGTTCATCTTGGCGTCGCGGATCCCCTTCTCGATGGCGTTCCGGACCCTGGGGGCCTTTCCTGCGCCGAGGCCGATGAGGCCGTCGCTGTTGCCCACCGCCACGATGGCCCTGAACCGGGACCTCTCGCCGGCGTCCGTCTGCTTCTGCACCAGGTTGATGTCTATGACCTCGTCCCTGAGGTCTGGGATCAGGACGTCGATTATCTCGACCTCCTTGATCCTGTAGCCCTCCTCGAATATCTCGTATATGGACGAGACCTGTCCCTCGTGGACCATCCTGCCTAGCCTCGTCTTGGGCACCCAGGTGTCCAGTGGGTTCTCCCTCTGCCTTCTTCTGTTGCTCATTGAACATTCGCCTCTATCTTCGCCTTGACGCTCTCGAAGTGCTCGGGCAGGTCCTGCGGCCTCAGGCCACGCTTCAGGTAGCCTGAGAATATGTAGTTGTACTCCTCGAGATCCTTGATGCTCGCGGCGTACTCGGCCAGGACCTTCCCTTCTATCTTGTTAACCTCGGGTAAGATGTCCACGTCGCAGGGCACATACAGACCGGCGTCCTGTGCGCCCTTGACGGCGGCGAATATCTTCGAGCCCTTGGTCGGCCTCTTGAGGCCTAAGTCAAGGTTTGCCTCCTCGATCCCTTCCTTGCTAGCCTTCTTACCCGCTATGAGACCCAGCAGGTAGGCCGCGGATGTGCCTTTCTTCCCGCCGAGCCAGCCGTAGCCCTCCAGCTCCTTGGAGTTTGTCTGGGCGAGGACATAGTCTCCCTCCACCTTGGAGGTCACGAGCTGTATGATGAGATTCTTGTTCGAGGGTCGGACGACGAATCTGGGCCTCTCCGAGGTCGCCAGAGTCCGCCTCGCCTGGTAGTCGGTCTTGCCCTCCCGTCTCCTGCGGTAGGCGACCCTGTACCTCGGTCCCTTAGCCAAAGGTACGCCTCCTGAGGTTGTTCTCTGTGACGTACCTGTCCAGATCTGATACGGACCTGAACACGCCTCCCTTGGCCTTCCTGTAGAGGATCCTGTACGTGCTCACGGTGATGATGCGCCTCTCCTTGAGGGACCTTAGCTTCTTCCTCTGGGCCCTTATCCGGCCCATCCAACGGGTCTTCCTCGAGACCACGGAGAACTTTGCTCCCTTCCTCGAGCCACGTCCTCGGCGTCTGCCGGCCTTTTTCTTCGCGGCTTGAGCCCTGGCTCTCCCCTTGCTGAGGCCCTTCTCAGGGGCTGCCTTTATGGCGCCGTCATTGATGAGCTTCTTGATCTCCTGACGAGTGATGGCAGCCTCGACGTTGTCGGCCATCTCGGGGTCGATCCAGACCCTGTTCGCGCCGACGTTGAGGACCGAGGCCGCTAAACGCCTCTGATTCCTGAGATTCATCCTTCATCCGCCTCCTGTTCAACCTGCTTATCCTCGGAGGCCTCTTCTTCCTCAGGAGCCTCTTCCTTTTCGGGGATCTTTTCCTCGGGAAGCTCCTCTTCCTCAGGCTCCGCCTTTAACTCCTCTGCCCCCCGAGCTTTGCCCACGTTGAGGATTCTGATTCCCCGCAGCTTGGCCTCCTGTACGATCTTCACCCGCTTCTTGATGCCCACGGAGCCCCCTATCCTGGCGACCTGGGTCTCGGGGTCTACAATGGAGAGGTCGCCTACGTTGTAGACGTGTACCTCCTCCTTCCCGGAGGGATGGATGCCCCTCACAGCCCTGGGGGACCTGTATCCTACGTTAACCGACTTTGGCCAACCCTTGAGGTTCAGCCTCATGTGGTTGTCGACGCCCTTGGGTTGACGCCAGTGATCCTTGAGGCGTACGTGCCTCCATGACTCCATCTTGACGAACTTGGGCCTCTTCTGTGACATCCTCTTCTTGAGGGCCATCAACCGTTTGCGTTCAGCAGCGTCGCTCATTGTCATCACTCCTTGCTGTAGACGTAGATACCGTCCATGAACTTCCTCAGGTCCTTCTTCCTGATCTTCGTGGCCTGCTGTATGTTGGCGGCGGTCTGGGCCACCTTCTCGATGTCCGCGCCCTCGACTATTACGTCCTCGCCCTCTGTACGTACGCTGACTCCGCTGAGGATGTCTGCGTACCTGGGCTGCCTCTCTCCTATGAAGTTCTGGATGACGAACTTCTGTCCCTGGGCCCCGACCGTCATGGGGAAGTGGACGAAGATGATCTTAAGCTTGTACGTGAAGCCCTGGGTGACTCCCTTGATCATGTTCTGCACATGGGAAGAGATGGTGTTCACCAGCGATGCCTCCCTCTTCCGGGGGTTCACCGCCCAGATCTTGAGGGCGCCATCCTCGAGGCTCATCTCGAGCAGCGTGTGGCTGAAGTCCCTTACGACCTCACCATTCTCCCCGGCGACCGTCACCTTCCGTCCTTCGAGGTTAAGTGAGACCCCGTCGGGGACCTCAACAGAGTTCTCAACAATCTTGGCCGCCATCACAATCACCTAGTAGATATATGCCAAGACCCTGCCGCCCATGTTCTGGGACTTTGCGTCCTCATGGGTGACGATGCCACCTGGCGTCGAAAGGATCATTACCCCCATATCCCTGCTGGGGAGGAACCTCTTCTCGTACTTCTCGATCCCCTTTGCCTTCACTGAGTATCTTGGCCTAACTGCCTTGGCGTCGTTTATCCTGCCGAATAGCTGGACCTTGAACTTGCCCTGCCGGCCGTCGTCTATGAACTCTATCTCGCCTATGTAGCCCTTGGACTGGATGAGACGTAGAACTCGGCCGACCAGGTTCGAGGCGGGGCAGATGATGCACTCCTTCTTGTGCCTCTTCTCGTGTCCCAGGATAGTGTTGAGCGCGTTGACTAGTGGATCCACCATACTCACCTGAACTTCTTGAAGCCGAGGCTCTCGGCAACCTCTCTGAAGCACTGCCGGCACAGGTTGAGGCCGTAACGCCTGATCAACCCGTTTCTGTTACCACAGCGGGTGCACTGCCTGCTTCCCTTACCGTAGGCCCTCTCCTTCTTCTCACTCAACCGGAAGTCCCACCTCTACACCGAAGCTCTGCTTTATAAACTCGATCGATTCTTCTCGCGTCACCCTGTGGCCGTGCCCCACACGGGATTTCATCCTTCGCCTGCGGGCGACCCGGTATCCAGGCCTCTCCACGGTGGCCATGACGTCCATGCCTATGATGCCCAGGTTGGGGTCATACCTCTGGCCGGGGATGTCGATGTGCTCCTTTATCCCGAAGGCGAAGTTGCCCTGCTGGTCGAAGCTCCTCATGTTCAGCCTGTTACGTATACTGGCGAAGGCCTGCTTAAGAAACACCTCGGCCCTCTCGCCTCTCAGGGTCACAATACAGGCGATGGGCTCACCCTTTCTTATTCCGAAGGTTCGGATTGTCTGCTTGGCCCGCCTCGTACTGGGTTGCTGCCCTGTAAGGCTCTTGAGTATGGTCATGGCCTTCTCCAGGGGCTCGCCGGACTGGCCTGCGGATATGTTGATTACGACCTTTCCAATGTGCAGGCCGCGCATTGATCGGGGGCCTTCTAAGAATCTCTTTCGTCTGACCGGCTCCGGAGGCTCCTCCTCTTCCTCGTCAGCGTCGGTCTCTGGCTCGCTCTCCTCTACATTGGCCTCTGCGACGGTATCAGCGACGTCGGCTTGAAGTGCGTCCTCTTCCAACTTGGGTTCGACGGATTCCTCTACGGAGTCTGCCTGAGGCTCTTCCTTCTCGACCTTGAGTTCAGGGACTTCTTGACCGTCCATCGAGACCTCCTCCTTTTTCTCCGCTTCTTTCTCGGGAGTTGCTTCGTTCTTCTCGGGAGTAGCCTCACTCATCCTACTCGACCTCCGGTAGGGAGACGATGGGTGCGTCCGTGCCGACGCCGAAGACGTACTTGGAGAGTGTCCGAACGTCCTCGTTCGCCTCGGTTCTCACCGTCGCCTTCCTCTTGCTCCAGGGCTCGTCGCTCAGCTCGATGAGGATCCCCTTCGTGCCCTGGGAACTACCTCCCGTTATGATGACCCGGATCCCGGGCTTGAACTCTACGTGGTCGGTGATCTCCTGCCCGGGGACTTCAAGCCTCACGATGTCGTTGACTGCGTAGCTCTCCCCGTCCTCGAGGAGGATATTTCTACCGTCATGGAGGTTGAGCTGGGTTACACCTTTGTTCACGGTTGTCTTCCCTGTGATCCGGCACAGCTTGAACTTGGATTCGGCCTTGCTGATGGGGTGGAGGACAAATCTCTTGCCGTGCCTCGGTAGGATCCTGAAGTACTGCTCGGCCGCTGGGACCTCGATTACGTCCATGAGGCCCACCGGGTAACGGCTATCCCTGCGAACCTTCCCGTCGACGATCACCTTACCCTCGTTGACAAGTCTCCGGGCCTCCTTCGCCGTCTCGGCGTACCCCAGGAAGTCCCTGACTAGGACTAGGAGGGGTGTTGAGACCTTCGTTCTGTGGGCTCCCGGGTTGGACCTGACAGCCCACGTGTACTCCTTCCTGTGAATCGGCCAGAAGGTGGGCGACATCGCCCTCTTCATGTGCCGTGTTGGACCTTTCTTTCCCATCTAAGCACTCCTCCTTTTCGCTCCGAAGCCTCGCCTGGCGAGGATCGCCCTCCTCTTGTCGTCGCCCAGCTCCAGGCGTGTGATCATGACGTTCTCGGGTCTGATGGGTATCTGCACCATGGACCCGTCCATCCTGTTGCGTGTGACACCCTCGATGTAGATCTTGCTCCTCTCGGAGTCCACGCGAAGGACCTTCCCCTCTGTGAGCTTCCGGTCTCCCTTGGTGATGGTGACGGTGTCGTCACGCCTCACCGGCATCGACCTGGCCCCGTACTCGATCTTGAGCGAAGGTGAGAGGGGGGCCGACAGGAACTTCCTGCGGACGTGGTTGGGAGCGTTGAACCGTCTCTTGCGATTCTTTCCGGGCTTCGTGACAGCTCTCTTGACCATACTTAGACCACCATCCTAGCGACGGAGCCGAGCCTTGGCCATCGTTCCACGGCCTCCCTGGCGACGGGCCCCTTGATGTCTGAGCCCCTGATCTCACCGTCCGGGGTGAGGATGATGGCGGCGTTGTCATCGAACTGGACCCATGTCCCGTCCCTTCGGGGGTAGGGCTTCCTCTGCCGTATGATGACGGCGTTGAAGAGCTGCCGCCTCATCTCGGGGGTACCCTCCCTGCAGGAGACTATGAGGAGGTCGCCGACGCCCGCGTTGGGCAGCCTGCGGCGCCTACCCTTGTAG
>JAUVYU010000080.1 GCA_030602935.1 Candidatus Bathyarchaeota archaeon
TCTACTACGGGCGGGAGAACGCCCCAGCCCTCTACACCCGCATACGGAACGCCCTCCCCCAGGAGACCGCGGAGTCTATCATCGCCTCCCTGAGCACCTTCTTCCAGTGCCCCGGGGTCGCCACCACCTATTGGAAGCCGACCGCGGATGCCCGCCCCTTCAGGGTCGACCTCGCCGCCCACAGCCTCGGTCACAACGAACCCTGGATAAACCAAGCGGGGAACAGGTTCCACGAGGGCGAGGCGGGGCCCCTCGAAAACGTCTTGAACCACCTCCTCCACTGGTACTGCAACGACGTCGAGTACAACCTCCCCCTGAAGCAGACGGACACCCTCGCCCGCTTCGACAGGAACCTCTACACGAGCAGGTACGAGCCCTTCATCGTCCGCCGCCTAGAGGAGGCGGGACTCGACATACGGGGCACCCGACGGTCCCTGAGGGAGATAGACTGATGACGGATTACGGAGTGATAATCGGCCAGGCGAACCCCAACTTCTTCGAGTTCAACATCGCCAGCCCCGAGGTCAAGCCCCGGAGCTACGAGTACGTCCAGATAGAGCTCGAGGAGCAGCTCCCGGACGGCACCACGAAGAAGGTGGACGTCCTCGGCCAGGTCAAGAGCCTCTACAGCCGCCACCCCTTCTACGACCAGCGGACCACCCCCGCCGCGGTCTGGAAGCAGAGGGAGCTCGGCCTCGGAGGCGAGATGCTCCAGGTGATCGCCTCGGTCAAGATCCTGGGCTACATCCATGAGGAGCACGGGAGACGCGACGTCCGGAGGCCCCGCACCCCCCCGATGCCCGGGACCCCCGTGAAGAGGGCCACAGACGCCCTCCTCAATGAGCTATTCACCCTACAGGAGCAGGACCTCCCCCTGGACGTCGGCCACCTCCTCCACAGGGAGTCAGTGAAGATCCCCATCAGCGGCAGAGAACTCCACAGGCACACGGCCATCCTCGCCATGACCCGCTACGGCAAGAGCTGGTTCGCCGGCCGGATCATCGAGGAGCTCCTCAGGCAGGGAGCAACGGTCCTCGTCATCGACGCCCACGGCGACTACGCCAACATGACCCAGGACCCAGAGGGCCGCCTCAGCGACGAGTTCCACGACAAGGTCACGGTCTACCGCCCCGAGTCCGCCGAGACGTACGAGGGCCCCCACGTCGTCCCCCTCCGCCTCAGCGTCTCAGGCTGCAGCCTCCCCGAGCTCCTCGCCCTCGCCAGGATCACCGGCAGCCTCCAGACCATCCTCCTCCGCCGCGCCGTCCGTAAGGCGAGAGCGGAGAACCCCAAGTTCACACTGGAGGACATCATCGACAACCTGGAGGCGGAGATGGACGCCCAGAAGGCTGAGGGCAAGGAACGCATCTCACGGATCATCATACGCCTCGAGGACCTCGGGCGCAGGGGCATCTTCACCGAGGGCGACATCAACATCCGCAGGTTCTTCCAGCCCCAGCACATGTCCGACATCTTCCTCAGCGGCATGACCGACTACGTCCAGGACGTCGTCGTCGGCATGCTCCTCCGCCGCATCTGGAACGCCAAGTACCGGAAGGAGCCCTGGGCAAGACTACCCCTATTCGTCTTCGTCGAGGAGGCCCACCGGTTCGCATCACCCCCCGACGAGGGAGGCGGAAAGTTCAGCAGGGACATCCTGGCGAGGATCGCCGCCGAGGGCGCAAAGTTCGGCGTCTTCCTCACCGTCATCAGCCAGAGGCCCCGCCGCCTCGACCCTGACATCCTGGCGAACTGCAGCAACCTCGCCATCCTCCGCATCGTGAACAGCCAGGACCAGAGGACCATCCAGGCCGCCTCCGAGTCCTTCAGCGAGGACCTCCTGGGAGACCTCCCCGCCCTGGAGCAGGGAGAGGCCATCCTCGTGGGCCCCTTCGTCCCCGTCCCGGTCATGATCCGCACCGCGATGAGGGATACCCGCCACGGAGGACGCACCCCCGACATCTACGGCCTCCTCAAGGAGGCCAGGGAGGCAGCGGAGTCCCGGAAGAGGGACGAGGGGCTCCTGTACTAGGTCGATACCCCGATCTCCTCGTGCACAGCTATGTCGAAATAATCGGCACGAGGATGGCATGCGCATAGGTGAACGCCGTGGAGAAGTACTACGATGTGAACAGGAAGAGGTGGGACGAGCTGGTGGCGATCCACGCCGCCTCCCAGGAGTACGACCTGGAGGGGTTCACGGCCGGGAAGAACAGCCTCCACAGCATCGAGCTGGAGGCCCTCGGCGACGTCTCCGGGAAGAGCCTCCTCCACCTCCAGTGCCACTTCGGCCTCGACACACTGAGCTGGGCCCGGCTCGGGGCGAAGGTGACCGGGGTCGACTTCAGCGAGCCAGCTATCGATCTCGCTCGGGAGGTCGCCAAGAAGATAGGCGTAGACGCCGACTTCATCTGCTGCAACGTCTACGACCTGCCGGAGCACCTCGACGCCGAGTATGACATCGTCTTCACGAGCTACGGGGCCCTGTGCTGGCTCCCCGACATGGGGGAGTGGGCCAGGATAGTCTCCCGCTACCTGAAGCCCGGGGGCACATTCTTCATGGCCGAGTTCCACCCCTTCATGTGGGTCTTCGACTATGAGAATCCATCCGAGTTCAAGATCAAGTACGGCTACTGGCAGGGGGAGGAGCCCGACTACGAGGAGTCCGACGGCTCCTACGCCGATCCCGATGCCAAGCTGGAGAACCGGGGGACCTACAACTGGGTCCATCCCGTGAGCGAGGTGGTGAACGCCCTCATCGGCGCCGGGCTTACTGTCACCGAGATGGGGGAGTACCCCTTCAGTGTCGACGGCACCCAGATGGGCTTCATGGAGAGGAGGGACGACGGCTACCACGACATCCCCGGCTATGGCCTCCCCCTCATGTACAGCGTCAAGGCGACTAAGGACTAATCGATACTCTGTGCGCCTCACCGCTCGTATACAATTTTCCCATCGACGATGGTCATCTCGACCGGGATGTCGATGATCGTCTCCGTGGGAACCGTGAGTATGTCCTCCCCTAGGACCACCATGTCGGCCAGCTTCCCCTCCTCGATGGAGCCCAGACTGTCCTCGTCGAAGCTCTGGAAAGCGGCGTTGGTGGTGTAGAGCCTCAAGGCCTCTACAACCGAGACCCTCTGGCTCCGGCCTATACGCCTCCCCGCCTTGGTAGTCCTGTTCACGAGGCCATGGATGGCCATCAGGGGCGGATAGGGCGCGCAGGGGTGGTCACTGTGGGCCGCTATGGTGACGCCGGCGTCCAGGAACCACCTGGCGGCGAACATCCTCTCCAGCCGCTCCTCTCCGAAGGCGGGTATCAGCTTGTCCCCGTGGTAGTAGACGTAGGGGCCGAAGATGGTGGGAAGGATTCCCAGCTCCCGTATGCGCTCCACCAGCTCCGGGGTGACCACCGTGCAGTGGATGTCCCTGTTCCGGGGGTCCTCCCTGGGGTACCGTGACTGGGCCTCCTCCATGATGTCCAGATACATGGCGATGGCCCGGTCGCCGTTGGCGTGGGCAGAGATCCTGTATCCGGCCGCGTAGGCCTCCATGATGGTCTCCGTGGCGATCTCCCGGGTCGTGGCCATCACGCCATAGAAGCCGGGCTTGTTGAGGTACGGCTCCGTGACGGCGGCCGTCCTGGCGCTGATGGCGCCGTCGAAGAAGAACTTGAGCCCGCAGAGCCTGACCCAGTCGTCCCCCATCCCCCTGTAGATGCCCAACCTGTTGAGCTCCGGGAAGAGGCCGATATTGGCGTCCATCCTCACCCTGATGGGCAGCTCACCCCTGTTCCTGAGGTCCAGGGCGGCCCTGATCGACGAGCGCCCCACCGTGTCGTAGACACAGGTGATCCCGTTCTCCGCGCACTCCTGGAGAATCCTCTTGGCCCCCTCGTAGGACTGCTCCCGTGTGGGCTCCGAGGGCCCGTCTGGCTTGATAACCCCGAAAGCCTTCTCGTGGAGGCTCCCGGTGGGCTCCCCGGTCTCGGGGTCCCTGTCGAACTTGCCCCCCACTGGGTCGGGGGTGTCCTTGGATACGCCCGCCCGCTCGAAGGCCAGGCTGTTGGCGACGTAGAAGTGGCCTCCCACGGTGGAGAAGATGATGGGGTGCTCCGTGCTGGCCTCGTCCAGGTCCCACTTGGTCGGGTGCCTCTTCTCGGCGAGCTTGGAGTCGTCCTCCTGGTAGCCGACCACCCATTCTCCTATGGGCGTCTCCTCGGCCCTCTCCTTCAGCCTCTCTACGAGGTCCCTGATCGAGTGGACCCCCGCCTCCTCGCTGAGGTCCACGTTGAACATCCTGTCCGCGCCGACCCTAATGATGTGGCAGTGGCTGTCGATGAACCCCGGCACCACCGTCCTGCCCCGGAGGTTGATGACCTTCGTCCCCTCGCCGATGAGGGGCTCCACATCCGACGAGCCACCGACCCTTATGATCCTCCCGTACTTGACGGCCACCGCCTCGGCGATTGACTCCTCCCCGTCCAAGGTGACCACCTTGCCCCCGGTCAACGCTAGATCCGCTTCCACCCCATGCCACCCAGCCAATAGGTGGGTTGTTAACTAAATATTATATTCCATGAGAGCCGAGTGGAAACCATGAGCGAAGAGTACTACAGGGAGCTGGAGAAGAAGTACGTCTACGGGACCTGGAGGTATGAGAACACCTGGAACCCCATCGTCGTAGCCGAGGCAGACGGATGTCACTTCACCTCCCTCTCGGGGAAACGATACCTTGACCTCTCATCACAGCTCATGTGCAGCAACATAGGCCACCGCAGCCAGGCGGTCATCGACGCCATCTCAGAGCAGGCGGAGAAGCTCTGCTACGCCGCACCTGGCTTCGCCACGGTCCCCGCCGCCCTCCTAGGCCAGAAGCTCGCCGAGATAACCCCGGAGGGCCTCACCAAGAGCTTCCTCATCAACGGGGGCGCCGAGGCCAACGAGGCTGCCATCAAGATCGCCCGCCTCTACACCGGGAAGACCAAGCTCATCTCCCGGTACAGGTCCTACCACGGGGCCTCCTCGGGGGCCATCGCCCTCACCGGAGACCCTAGGACCCAGCACGCCATCGG
>JAUVYU010000193.1 GCA_030602935.1 Candidatus Bathyarchaeota archaeon
ATCGCTTACGAGGGGGAGAAGGTGGTCCACGGGATGCCCAGCGGCGTGGACAACAACATCTCCACCTACGGCGGGATTCTGAGGTACGAGAGGGGGAAGGAGATCGAGAGGTTCGAGGTGGAGGGGGAGCTCCTCTTCGTCATCGGGAACACCCTCAGGAGGCGCTCCACCAAGAAGCTGGTGGACAGGGTGCGCAGGCTCAGGGAGAGGGAACCCGAGCTCGTGGAGGGGATAATAGACTCGATTGTCAGGACTTCGGAGAACGGGCTTGAGGCCCTGAAGGAGGCCAACCTGAATCGCATCGGGGACCTCATGAACGTCAACCACGGCCTCCTCTCGGCACTCGGCGTCTCAATCTCTAGGCTCGATCTGATGGTCCACGCCTCCAGGGGATCCGGGGCATACGGGGCGAAGCTGACAGGGGCTGGTGGAGGTGGATGCATGATCGCCCTCACGGACGAAATGAACACGGGGAGGATTCAGAAGGCCATCTACAGGTGTAGGGGGAAGCCCCATGTGGTTAACATCTCCTACGAGGGAGTGAACACAAGGAGGCTGGACTGAGTGCAGGTTCTCAAACTTGGGGGCTCAGTCATCACCGTGAAGGACCAGCCCATGACCCCCGACGACGGTAACATACGCCGCCTCTGCGAGGAAGTGAAGGCCGCATGGCCGACTCCCCTCGTGATAGTCCACGGCGGGGGCTCCTTCGGCCACCCCGTGGCCAAGAAGTACGGGATAGCAGAGGGCTTCACGTCTGAGCGCCAGGTGCTGGGATTCACCAGGACCCATCAGGCCATGGTGGCCCTCAACACCATCATCGTGGACACGCTCCTGGACCTGGGCGTGCCTACCATCTCGCTGAGCCCGTCCACGTTCATCATGACCCGGGACGGCAGGATCGAGGACATAAGCCTTGAGATAGCAGGGCGCCTGGCCGTCAAAGGGATCCTCCCCGTCACATACGGGGACGCCGTCATCGACAGAACCAAAGGGTTCAGCATCCTCTCCGGCGACCAGCTGGCCGTCAGGCTGGCGAAGGGTCTGGGGGCTTCCCGCCTCCTCTTCGGGGTCGACGTGGACGGTGTCTACACCTCGAATCCCAAGCTGGTGCCCGAGGCGAAGGTCATAGAGAGGCTGCCCCTGGACAAGCTCGACGGATACATCAAGATAGGCAAGGCCCTCACGACCGACGTGACGGGGGGCATGCTGGGGAAGGTCTCGGAGGCGAAGGCCGCCGTAAACGCCGGGATAGAGGTCTTCATAGGGAACGCCTCGAAGCCCGGCGTCATCCTTAAAGCCCTAAGGGGCGAACCCGTAAAGGGGACCATTCTTACGAGGTGAAAGAGGTGGGGGATATAGAGAAGCGTAAGCAGAGGCACATCAGGCTCTCCCTCGAGGAGAACGTCCAGGCAGACATAGGCACCGGATTCGAGGACGTGAGGCTCATACACAGGGCGCTCCCCGAGATAGACCTCGACGACGTCGACACCGAGACGGAGCTCTTCGGAAGAAGGCTGGCGTTCCCCCTGATAATCTCCGCCATCACGGGGGGCACGGACTACGCCAAGGAGCTCAACTCCACCCTCGCCTCCGTGGCGGAGGAGATGGGCATCGGGATAGGCGTGGGGAGCCAGAGGATAGCCATAGAGGACCCCTCGGTGGAGCACACGTTCGGCGTCGTCAGGGAGAAGGCCCCGAGTTCCCTCGTCATAGGGAACATCGGCTGCCCCCAGCTCTCACTGGGATGGGGGCCGGAGGAGGCCCGGAGGTGCGTGGAGATGGTCAAGGCCGACGCCCTCGCAATCCACATGAACCCACTCCAGGAGGCGGTCCAGGTCGGGGGCGACACAAACTACAGCGGCGTCCTCGAAAAGGTGGACGAGATCACGAGCAGCCTGGACACACCCGTGGTCATGAAGGAGACGGGCTGCGGAATAGCCTACGAGGACGCCATCAAGATGGAGGCAGCCGGAGTCGTCGGCCTTGAGCTCAGCGGGGTCGGAGGCACGAGCTGGGCAGCCGTGGAGCACCACATCGCCAAGGAGGAGGGAAAGGGAGATCAGGAATACCTGGGAAAGGCCCTCTGGAACTGGGGGATACCCACAGCGATAAGCCTCGTCGAGACCTCCAAGTCGACCAAACTCAAGATCATAGCCTCGGGAGGCCTCCGCACCGGAGTCGAGATGGCGAAGGCCATCGTTCTCGGAGCGGACGCCGTGGGGATAGCCAGGCCATTCCTCGAGAAGGCCGTTGAGGGACCCGACGCCCTGAGGGAGCACGTGAAGAACATCCTCCTGGAGTTCAGAACGGTGATGTTCCTCGTGGGCGCCAAGGACGTAGAGGCCCTGAGGAAGGCCCCGGCCGTCATCCTGGGTAGGACGGCGGAGTGGCTCAGACTCAAGGGATTCGACCCTGAGGACTACTCCCTCCGGGAGTGACCGGTGGGCTCAAGGTAAGTTTTATCTATCCTCGCCATTCCTATGCTCTTCGAGGTCCGGACTTTGTCTCTCGAAGCGAGCATCAAACGGAAACTGCAGTTGAGCGCGGTCAAGGTCGAGGGGTTCATCGACAAGCTGCTCGTGCCGAACAAGCCTGAGGAGGTCTATCAGGCCGCTCATCACCTGATCAATGCTAGGGGGAAGCGGCTGAGGCCTTACCTGGTTCTCAAGTCGTGTGAGCTGATGGGGGGAGATCCTGAGCTCGCTCTGCCCTACGCCGCGGCGGTGGAGATGTTCCACACGTTCACATTGGTACATGACGATATCATGGACAACGACGACCTCAGGAGAGGATCACCCACGGTGCACACCAAGTGGGGGATACCCCTGGCCATCGTGAGCGGCGACCTCCTCTTCGCAAAGGTCTACAGTGCTATGCTCGAGCCTGGCAACAGCGGGAAGTTATCAAAGGAGAGAGTTGTTTCGTGCATCGAGAGCCTCACGAATGCCGCCATCATCCTCTCTGAGGGGCAGGCCCTGGACACCCTGCAGTCCAACGTAGGAGACGTGAGCGAGGAGGACTACATCTACATGGTGGGAAGCAAGACATCCGCCCTTTTCAGGACCTGCGCCGAGGTCGGGTGCATCGTCGGAGGGGACTCCGAGGAGGAGGTCTC
>JAUVYU010000040.1 GCA_030602935.1 Candidatus Bathyarchaeota archaeon
CACACAAAGTTGAGTTATTAAGTAAAGGAAGAGACGCGCGCGCGCACGATAGTATGATCACGAGGTTAATCTCTGAGTTTTATCCCATGGAGTAGAATTAGTAACAACATGCGCACACGCAAATGCATATCTTTATCACAAGCTTTTTCTAAAAAAAAGGGACTCATCATGATATGACAACTCATGAAGTTATCTGAACTTAAGAGGATTCTCGAATTAAGTGTATTTACAATTCTAGGATTTTATGGTGGGGTGTGGGTTTCTCGTATGTTTGTTCAAAATATCAATGATACTGAATACTACAAATTATTGACAGCAGGGCTAGGATTTGCAGTCAGCTTGCTTACTTTATATGTACTAACAAGGCAAGTTGAAGAATCTGAAAAAGACCGTAAGCAAATCATAGAAGAGAATAAGAAAACAAGACATGCTTCTTATTTATCTGACCAGCTTGATTTCTACGCAGAGTTAAGAGGTGGCTTTTCTCCATTAGTTTTTATCGAAATGACACAAAGTAACTGGGATGAGCTAGTACGTGGATATTACAGCAACTTCTCAAGTATCTTGTCTACCTTGGGGACGAAGTTAAAACATGAGAAATGTGCGACTGAGCATCTACAAGATATGTTAGCTGAGTATTTCGGATACTATGATGATAACTTCGACGATGCATGGGATATATATGCGTACAAGCATAATGTCGAAACTGGAAAGAGACAAGAAGCACTTTATGAATTCCTAAAATCAATCGTTGACCGAATGAATAATGACTATGAAAAGTTGATCCAAGAATATCGTTCAATCACGATAAGGAATATTGACGCTGAAACTACCTGACTTATCAACCCAGAGTGCACGTGTGTGGTAATCCCCGCTTTGTATCAGAGTTAGATGAGAACAATGAGGCGTGCACATCAGAGGCAATGATGTAGAACTCGATAATTTTATATGAATATAAATTAACTCAAGAGTCGATGTCGGACATAGATGCCATACGAGCCTGTATCGGTAAAATACAGACGATTAGGGTGTTAACAAGAACTCTTTGGAATGACTTAGGTAATACTATGTATACAGAATCTTATTTGCCAAGATTAGTAGGTCTAATAAATAGATATAAAGAGACAAATTATTGGACAAATACATATTATTCTGAAATAGGAACACAGATGCCTGTAGTATCGCTTCCCCAAAGATTTTCCTTGAGTAGTAGTAAGATAGGGCAACAGTACCTTCAGGATATAATGATTGGCTGCGAAACTGCTGAAAAAGGCTTGGAAGTAAAACTTAGACCTAAGGTCGAACCCGAATTAATCGATAGGTTGGATTCGATTAGAAATGAATTAAAAAGTTTTGAGGAAAAAGGACTTGATCTGAGACTAATTAAGAATATTTATACAGCCATAGAGGAGGCTGAACAGGGGCATTATCTAGCTTCAGCTTTGATATCATCAAGAACAAACGCGTACATATCAGATCAGATAAAGGGTAACAGCGACGATGAAAAAGTTCAATATTTGGTTGACAACGGAATAATTCACAAAGATAGAAAAGATGAGCAAAAACAATTATTGAGTTCTATGAGGCTATCTAGAAATTTCTTATCACATCGAATAGATTTATTCTCTGATTCAGGAAATGTTTTAGTGCTTATAGGAGGAACTGTCGCTCTATCTCTAATTTTCCTTTCCTTATAACCCGATTAAACTACGACGATCTCATGATTGCTTCTATCACGCGCTAGAAGAAATCATGTTTCTTCTTCAGAGGAGAAGATGAGGTTCGTCTTCGAGGTCTCGAACAAGATGGATTAGGGCCTCTAGGAGACCTCGTTGAACTCCTTGGTCGAGTGGAAGAAGCTCTCGGCTCCGTCCTCCGTGACGTAGACGATGTCCTCTATCCTTATCCCCCACTTCCCCGGGAGGTATAGCCCGGGCTCGACGCTGAAGACCATTCCCGGCTCGAGCAGCCTCTTGTTCCCCCTCACTATGTAGGGATACTCATGGCCGTTCATCCCAAGCCCATGGCCGATACGATGGTCGAGGTACTTCCCGACCCCGTACTTGTCGAGGACAGCCCTTCCCGCCAGGTCGATGCTCTCACAGGTGACGCCGGGCCTGATCGCCTCGAAGGCTGTCTGCTGGCACTCCTTGACGATCTCGTACATCGTCCTGTACTCGTCGGTAGCTGGGCCGACCTGCGCCGAACGCGTCTTGTCGCCGACGTAGCCCATGCAGCTGCCGCCGCCCATCTCCCACCAGAAGGGGTCGCCCTTCTCGATGACCCGTTCTCCGCCCCCGCCATGGGCTGAGGCGCTGTTCAGTCCGCTCATAGGCCGTCCGCTCCTCCGGGGGAGCGTGATCTGAGGGCTACCGGCCTCCGGGAATATCTTCCTCTTTATCTCCATGAGGTCCTGCCCCACCTCTGACTCCCTCCTCCCGCTGTACTGGAGCCTAAGAGCCGCCTCCCAGGCTCTGTCGAGGGCTTTCCCTATGTGGATGAGGTACCCTATCTCGGCCTCGTCCTTCCTCATCCTCATCTCCCCGAGCACTGGGAAGGCCGAGATGACCTTCGCCTTGGGCAGCCGTCTCAGGTACTTGGTGACGAAACGGGCTTGATGGGTGTCATTTATGGCGACCGTGGCTGCATTGGGGCCGACGAGCTCCGCCACGTAGTCTATGGGGTCCTCCCACTCGTCCCACGCTAGGAGGTCGAAGAAGACCTTCGTTCCTGAGTGCTCGAACCGGGGCATCTCGAACCTTGGGCCTATGAAGCTCCCCTTCCCCTCAACAGGGAGCAAGAGCAGGGCGAGGCGCTCGCTCTCGCCGTGTGAGTAGTCGATCATGTACTTCGTGTCGGTCCCTCCGCCGATGAACAGGAAGTCAATGCCGGCCTCCGCCATCAGTTTCTGGGCTTTCTCGCACCTCTTCTCGAAAATACTCATTAGATCACAGCCTCTGACGTGTAAAGATGCCCTTAGACAATAAAACCGTTATCAGGTGAAAAATGAGACTCAACAGTAGTAATGATAAATGATGTACATACGAAACGTTTAATAGCGATCTACATAAACCCGAATCCATTATGGGTAATTTCGACGAAGAATATTTCCACGGAAGAAAAGGATCTAATTATTCTGACTATGGAAATATAGACCCAATAAAGAAATTTCGTAACATAATCTCATTTATCAGTAAAAAGAAAGTCTCCGGACGCTTCCTGGATGCAGGCTGCGCCTTCGGATTCCTCGTCAACGAGATGAAGAGCTTCTTCGGAGAGGTACACGGATTCGACATCTCTGACTACGCAATAGGAGAGGCGAGGATCAGGAATTCAGGTGTCGACCTGAGGGTCATTAACCTAGACGACACTCTCCCTTACCTCGATGAGTCCTTCGACTGCATCACAGCCCTTGACATCCTCGAGCACACAGAGAGCTTCGACGAGAACCTGACCAAGCTGACTGCAAAGCTAAAGAGTGGAGGATACATGATCGTGGCCACGCCCTTGGACGCGTGGCCCCGTAAACTGTTCGGATTCCTAGACAAGGACAAGACCCACATCTCAGTGCCTAAAGAGGAGGACCTCAGAAATATGACAGACAAGAACAACTTGCGAATAATCGAAGAGAAAAAGTTCGCCGCCCTGCCGATGCACGGGAGGCTTCCCTTGGTACCCGCCAGCATCGAGCTGTACATGCAGAAGGACTAGAGACGTTTGTTGGTGCGGCCGCCGGGATTCGAACCCGGGTATTCAGCTCTCCCCGACGCGCGTCGTGGGGGGCTGAAGTCTTACCAGGCTGGACCACGGCCGCATGAAACGTCCAGCAATTGACGGCTTGAAGACGATAGGAAGTCAACGGTCTAATAAGCCTTTTCTGATTTGAAATCGTCTAAATGTCCAAGCTGGTGAACTACGAAGGTGAATGGACTGTAGACCCCTGTTCAATGTTGCGGGGACCCGTTTTTCTCGTTGATAATGAAAAATCGGGTCAAAATTAACTAAATAATACAAATCTGAAAAGAGTTATATACAATGTTGACCTGAAAGGGTAAACAGCTTTGGCCTTGGGCCTGTAGCTCAGCAAGGCAGAGCATCGGGCTTTTAAGACCCTCGTGGTCGGGGAGACCCGGTGGTCAGGGGTTCAATTCCCCTCAGGCCCGCTCAACGTTAAAGGGGGTAGATGAAGACGGAGACAAGAGTCAGGGAGCTGAAGTACAGGATGATGATCACTGATCTTCTCAAGGTCGCGAGTGAGACCCACACCTATCAACAGCTCTCCGACTTGCTTGACCTCAGCCCCCCTATACTGAGCAGGTACATGAGGGACCACGTTCTACCCAGTTACAAACGGGCCCAAGGCCTCTACGATAAGCTCATGGTGATCACGGACATAAAGGAGGAACTCAAGAAGCGCATCAGCTTCGACGATGAGGGATACTTCGATAACACCCCCCTCGTCTCCGAGATAACCTGGCTCAAGATAATGTCCAACTACGCTCTCGAGAAATTCGCTGGTAGGAGGGTGACCAAGGTATTGACGGCCGCCGTCGACGGCATCCCCGTCTCCACACTGGTCTCGAACCTCCTCGACGTCGATCTCGTGGTCGCCAAGGATCAGAAGGAGGTCGGCATCAGCGACTTCATCGAGGAGACCTACATCCCCAAAGGGTCGGCGATCAGGAAGAGCCTATACGTCCCCAGGAGAGCCATAAGGAAGAGGGACAGCGTCCTCATCATCGATGACGTCGTACGGACGGGGGAGACCGTCCAGGGCCTCGTGGATCTAGTGAGCAACCAGAGGGCGGACATCGCAGGCATATACGTCCTCGTCACCGTGGGGGACGAGTGGAAGACATATTTGAAGGAGTGCATAAGCAAGTACTCATTCGAGACCCTGATAGAGCTGTGATCGAGGGTTTCGCAAAGACTTTTATCAGAGGATCAAGGTCTACATGAGGCGAGCCATAGAATGTTCAACAAGATCACCCTGAGGGACACCATCCGCATAGACCCTAAGAGGTTCGACCAGCCCCTGGAGGACGCGGCATACGAAGAGCTGCGGGCTAAGTACGAGGGGCTCGTCGACGACAACCTCGGCTACGTCATCAGCGTCGTAGATCTCGAAGTTAACCCCGTCGGCAGGATAATACCCGGGGACGGGGGGACCCATCACCCTGTCATATTCAAGATCCTGACCTACTTCCCCGAGCTCCAGGAGATCGTCGAGGGCGAGGTCGTGGAGGTCGCCGACTTCGGCACGTTCCTCCGGATAGGGCCGGTGGACGCCCTGCTCCACGTCTCCCAGCTCATGGACGACTTCATCTCCTTCGACGAGAGGCAGGGAGTCCTCCTGGGGAGGGAGAGCGGACGCACAATCCAGAGGGGGGACGTCTTCAGGGTGAGGATAGTCGCAGTCTCCTTCCCAAGGGGACGGAGCTCGGGCAAGATAGGCGTGACAGCCCGCCAGCCCTTCCTTGGGAAGCTTGAGTGGATAGAGAGCGAAGTAAAAGACACGATGCCCGCTGAACCGGACGAGGAGGATGAAAAGGAATGAGCCGGGCGTGCAGAAACTGCAAGATCATCATCGAGGAGAACGTCTGCCCCATCTGCAAGGGCACGGATCTGAGCGACGACTACTCAGGCCTTCTGATAGTAGTTGATCCTGAAGGCTCCCAGATGGCTCAGAAGATGGAGATCAAGAAAGAGGGCCGGTACGCCCTCAAGATCAGGTGATCTTGACCTGGTGACCGAGCCCGAACGCCACTCCCTTGTTCTGCCGGTTTCCATGAGGCAGGAGCTGAAGAGCCCCCTCGGAAGGCTGGTGACGGGGGATCCATTGGAGACTGTCGAGGTTCTCAGGGAGTATATTCAGGAAACGAAGCCGGCTTCATTCGCCGTAGTAGGAGACTTTACGACGAAGAACATCATTGAGGCAGGCCTCAACCCGGACATTTGCGTGGTGGATCACAGGGTGATGCGGGTTGAGGTGGACCCCTTCAACCACGGCGAGAGGGAAGTATTCACATCCGACAACCCTGCGGGGACCATCGACTCGGAGTCTTGGGTCGCATTGGGGAAGGCGGTAAGCCTTAAAAGCATGGCTTCTGTTATCGTTGAGGGCGAGGAAGACCTACTGGTACTACCCCTCATCTCCTTGATGCCGCTGGGATCCCTGATCGTCTACGGTCAACCCCGTGAGGGGATGGTCCTAGTGGAGGTCACAGAGGAGAGGAAGGAGTGGGCCGAGGACTTCATGGCCCGCATGGAGGATGCTTGAGCTGAAGACAGAACTGAAGACGACGAGGACAAACCCCTTGATCGGAAGGAAGGAGATAGAGTTCGAGATCAAGGTGCAGGCGACGCCCTCGAGAGCAGAGGTCAGGCGTGACATCGCCGTCATAATGAAGACCGACCTCGACAAGGTATGGGTCAGACAGATCGAGACGAAGACGGGGACACACACAACTGTGGGTCTAGTTCATGTCTACGACGATGCGGCGAAGGCGCTTCAGGTGGAGCCCGAGCATATAATTAAGAGGAACCAGGCTCCGGCACCAGCGGTTGAAGAGGAAGATAAGAAAGAGGATGAGGCTCCGGCGGCTGAAGAGGAAAAGCCACCTGTTGAGGATACGGCTCCCGCGGAAGAGGAAAAATCTGAGGATGAGGCCCCAGCGGAG
>JAUVYU010000116.1 GCA_030602935.1 Candidatus Bathyarchaeota archaeon
CTACAAGAAGGCCAAGACGCTACTGGATCAGGCGCTGAAGATCCAGAGAAAGTACGGGGATCAGCCTGCCATGGCTGGGACACTCTACAACCTCGGCGTCACACTGTGCGAGCTGGAGAAGTACAACAAGGCGAAGAAACACCTCAAAGAGGCGTCTGAGATCCAGGAGTCCCTCAAGGATGCAGAGGGCATGGCCTGGTCCCTATACAACCTCGGCGTCACCGATGGCCGTCTGGGCTTCCATAAAGCAGCGAAGTCGAGCCTGGAGAGGAGCCTCCAGGCGTTCAAGAAGCTCGGGAACGTGGAGGGGGTGGCGAACTCCCTCGGCAACCTCGGTAGACTGAATGAGGAGCTCGAGGACTACGAGGGGGCCATCACCAGCTACCAAGAAGCCTTGGAGTTCTACGAAAAAACTGATCGTGAGGACGACATAGCCGGATTCTATCTCAAGATTGGGGAGATACACCTCCGAGCATCCCAGTACGATGAAGCAGAGAACAACCTGGAGAAGGCTCTCAGGGGTTTCAGGAAGCAGGAGGACGGCGAAGGGATCGCCAGAACCTCATCAGGCCTCGGAAAGGTGATGCTGGAGATCGGGAGGCACAGGAGAGCAAGCAACCTGCTGGCGGAAGCCTCTAACCTGTACAGGGAGACGGGGGAGAGGGAGGCCCTCATCGAGACGCTGTTCCTGCTTGGAACCGCATACACCGTGGGAGAGAAGCCGTACAAGGCTAAGGCAACCCTCAAAGAGGCCCTTGAGGTCCAGAGGGAGATAGAGGAGGGAGGCAGCCTCGAGACCCTGCTGAAGCTCGGGGACACCATGATGGACCTCGGGGAGCACGCGGAGGCGAAGCCCCTACTCGAAGAGGCGCTGGTAAAACTGAGGGAGGCCGAGGATAGAAGCGTCCTCGCCGAGACATTGGGAAAGATAGGGGTGGCCGCATATCACACTCGGAGCTACGGGGAGAGTTCAAAGTACCTGGAAGAGGCCCTCACTGAGTATACAGGGTCCGACGATGAAGGGGCTAAGACGGAGCTGACCCACTATCTGGGGATCTCGCTGGTCGAGATAGGAGAGCACCAGAAGGGTAAGCCTCACCTTGAGAGAGCCTTCCAAAGACACGAGGAGCGCGGTGACATCGAGCGTGCCTGCCTCGTTCTAGGGTATCTGGGTGTATGCCTCTTCGAGATGGGTGAACATGAAGAGGCGGAGAGGCATCTGCATGATGCTCTAACCATCCAGAGGGATATGGATAACAAGGACCAGATAAGCACTACCCTCGTCGCGCTGGGCGAGACCCTCAACAAGCTCGAGAAGCACGAGGAGGCGAGGCAGCATCTCGAGGAGGCGCTGACATACACGGCGGGCGAGAGGGAGCGGGGACGCACTCTGGAGAGCCTCGGATCTGTTCTGGTTCATCTCGGCGAACGTGAGGGGGCCCTGGCGAGATTCGAGGAGGCCCGTGAGATCTTCAAGAGTCTGGGGGACCAGGAGGCGACTGCGAGGAACCTGCACGGCCTCGGACTTCTCCAGGAGGAACCAGATGAGATCGAGAGTTCGATCATGCACTTGGGAGAGGCCTTCGAGATCTACAGTGAGCTCGGCGCCTCGGATTCTTCCGTGGTCGTTCTCAACGACATGGGTCTGAGGATGAGCCAGAAAGGGGACTACGGAGGGGCAAAGAAAGCACTCTCCGAGGCTCTGAAGCTCTGTAAGATGGGCGGAGATAAGAAAAGTGAGGCCAGGGTCCTCAACAACATAGGCGTTGTTCTGAGGAGACGAGGAGAGCCGGAGAAGGCACTTAAAAGTCTAGTGAAGGCGCTCAATGGTCAGCGACAGAATGAGGATAGATTAGCAGTCATAGAGACGTTGTGTAACATCGGGACGGTTTCAAATGCGGTGGGTGAAGCCGCGGAGGCGAAGGCGTACTTCGATGAGGCCGTATCGGCTCTGAGGGACCCCAAGGACAAGTCTCTTGATACCTCAAAGGGGACGGCTGCAAGGATCATCGACAGCCTGGCCTGTCACAGGATAATGTCCAACGAGCCCCTTGAGGATCTGATACAGCTCACGGAGGAGATGGGCATAGAGAGCGAGATGGTCGCCCTGAAGGGCTGGATCATCATCAGGGAAGGTCATCAGCTGGCGTCGAAGGGCAGATGGGACAAGGCGGCGGAGATGATTGAGAGCGGGGAGAGGGCGATAGATGAGTACTCCAGCGATGGAGACTCGCCGTTGATATATGAGAGCTTGAAGGAGGAGAATGGACGTGTCGTTTAAAGATTACTTGCAGGAGCGCGAGGGTAGGCTGGAGCTGCTGAGCGGCTTAAAGCAGGCCATCCTCGACGAACCTCACAAGAACGGTAAGCTGCTGAAGAAGTACGGGGTAGAGACCAGCGACGAGGTCCTTTGGATGCTCGTCTCCCAGGGGAATGTGGCCTACAGGTCAGGCGATCTGGAGGCCTTCGAGTACTTCGTGGAGCTGCTGTTCGAGATCATAGAGGCCTCGCCGGAGGACGTCGATGAGGAGCAGATACTCAGGGAGATAAAGCATTGCGGGCTCATGTCCGCCCATCATCATAACTACCACCCCTTCAGAGCCGTCCTGGAGAACTACGGGGAGTACCTCGGCGGGAAATCCGACGTGGAGTCGTACAGACATCACCTATACGTCATGAGGGAATTGGGGCTAAAATCGCTGAACGAAAACTTCGAGGCGGGAGTGCTCAAGGTCGTAAGCGTCCTCCGGGATCTCAATGAAAGCCTATTGGAGAAGAAGCTCGAGGTCTGCCGGACGTACCTGAAGAACGCCGTAATAGCCATAGTCTCATTGGTGGAGAGGAGCCAGAGAGAGGATCTGAAGGGGAGGATACTGTCCGATGTTCAGGAGATCCTCGGCTTCGGAGACATGGAACCTCAAGCAAGTGTCGTTGATACGACTCCCCCTGACGCCGACGAGCACGTTGAGGATGTCACACCGGAAGTACAGGAGTAGTTGAGGAGATGTATCACACTAAGGGAGTTATACTCGTACAAAAACTCCCTTCCACGATTAGACCATTTTTATTAAGCGTACATTTTATTAAACTAGATAAAGAGAGGTGGAGACATGAAAGGGGAGTACACCCCGCCGACTCATAGGGGAGACGGGTTCAACTGCCCCCACTGCGGGGTATTCGCCCATCAGGACTGGTATGACGTCTCCCTAGAGAACGCGCCCGTGGACGAGGAGAAGGAAGCCTCGGACGACCTCGCCCTCAGCTACTGCGACAAGTGCGGGAGTTACGCTGTGTGGATCAAGGATGAGATGATCTTCCCGCAGCCCTCCGTCGTGCCCCTCCCGCTGGAGGAGATGCCCGACGACGTCAAGAAGATCTACAGCGAGGCCCGCGGCATCATGAACGCCTCCCCACGGTCGGCCGCCGCGTTATTGAGGTACGCCATCCAGTTGCTGATGTACAACCTGGGGGAGGAAGGGGAGAACATCAACGAAGTGATCTTGAACCTGAGGAACAAGGGGCTTGACGTCAAGATCCAGAAGGCCCTGGACTCGGTGAAGGTCACGGGTGATGAGGCCATCAACCCAGGTCAGATCGACCCGAGGGACGACGATGAGATCGCTCAGGTCCTCTTCAACCTGCTCAACCTGATAGTGGACGCCATGATCACCCAGCCCATGAGGGTGGATGAGATACTGGACAGCCTCCCCAACAAGAAGGGGTCCAAGAAGAAGGGCGACGAGTTCCTGTTCCGCGCCAAGATAGGGGAATAGGTCACGGATCAGCCAACATTATATATCCCGATTGGGGTTGAGATTAGACTGCCGTCATGCCTGACCTCGACCTGATCCTGCTCCACGCGCCGAGCGTCTACGACTTCAGGGAACGCCCTGCGATGTACGGCCCGATAAGCGACGTCATCCCCTCCACGCCAGTGTTCGAGATGTACCCGCTGGGGTTCGTGAGCATGGTCGGGTACCTGGAGCAGCACGGCTACCATGCGAGGATAATCAACCTAGCCGTGAAGATGCTGAAGAATCCGAGGCTGGATGTCGAGAAGCTCATCGCCGGCCTGGACGCGAAGGCGTTCGGCTTCGACCTCCACTGGCTGGCCCACGCCGCCGGGAGCCTCGACCTCGCGGAGATAGTCAAGAAGCATCATCCGGATACGCCGATCCTCCTCGGCGGCCTCTCGGCCTCGTATTACCACGAGGAGATCATAGAGCACTTCCCCCAGATCGAC
>JAUVYU010000221.1 GCA_030602935.1 Candidatus Bathyarchaeota archaeon
GGTGAATACCGTCGAGTCAGGGCCAGCCGGCGGGGTCATCGCAGCCGCCTCGCTCGGCGGCCTCGTGGGCAGGGGGAAGATCATCTCCTTTGACATGGGAGGGACCACAGCGAAGAGCAGTGTCGTCATCGACGGAAAGCCCCTTGTCACCACCGAATACGAGATCTCGCCCCTCGAGCACGGCGAGAGGATTGTGAAGGGCTCGGGCTACCCCATTAAGATCCCTGTCGTCGACCTCGTCGAGGTGGGAGCCGGGGGAGGGAGCATCGCCTGGATCGACTCTGGAGGAGCCCTCAGAGCGGGCCCTATGAGCGCTGGAGCAGACCCGGGCCCGGCCTGCTACGGGATGGGAGGAATGAAGCCCACAATCACCGACGCCAACGTCATCCTGGGGAGGATCAACCCAGACTATTTCCTGGGTGGCGAGATGAGCTTCGACGCCGAGGCCTCGAGGAGGGCCCTAGTGGGAATCGCCGGGGAGCTGGGGGTCGATATTGTTGAGGCCGCGGAGGGGATCGTCAGGGTGGCCAACTCGACGATGGCCAGGAGTATCAGGTATATCACCACCGAGAGGGGGTACGACGCCCGAGAGTTCTCCATCGTGGCATTCGGCGGAGCCGCCCCTGTCCAAGTGGTCGACCTCGCGGAGGTAGTGGGGATAGGCGAGGTTATCATACCACCTTCCCCGGGTGTATTCTCGGCGTTTGGCTTCCTGGTTGCCGACGTCATGCACAACTACGTTAAAACGGTCTACATTAAGACCCCGGAGGCCAATGCTGAGCGGGTCGAGGCTATATTCATTGAGATGGAGGAGACGGGGTCAATCCAGCTCGACATGGACGAGACTCCCCGCGAGGACAGGAGGCTGGACAGATCCGTCGACATGCGTTATATCGGTCAGAGCCACGAGTTGAATGTCCCGGTGCCATCAGAGATAAGGGAGGACGGCCTCGAGGAGATCGTGAGACGCTTCCACACTATCCACAAGAAACATTACGGCTACAGCATGCCCGATGAGAATGTGGCCTTCGTCAACTTCAGGCTCGTGGCGAGGGGCATAAGGTCGAAACCCGCGATTGAGGTGAAATCGACGCGTGTCGGCGATATCTCTGAGGCTTTGAAAGGGAGCAGGCCCGTCCACTTCGCGGACGAGGGCTGGATCGAATGTGACGTGTACGACAGGGAGCTATTGAATCCTAGGAGCCTCTTTCAAGGGCCCTGCGTCGTGGAGGAGTGGGACACGACGACAATAGTGAACGGCGGCTACAGGGTGGAGGTCGACACCTGGGGTAATCTATTATTGACTCGGGGAGGTGGAGCATAGCAATGGCTGGCCTCGACGCCGCGACCCTCGAAGTGATGAAGAACTCCCTATTCTCCATCGCCGAGGAGATGGGAGCGGTCCTCGTGAGGGCTGCCTACTCAACGAACATCAAGGACCGGAGGGACTGCAGCTGCGCAATCTACACTCCCAGGGGGGAGCTCGCAGCCCAGGCAGAGCACATACCCCTCCACCTCGGCATCATGCCCTCGGCGGTAAGGGGGCTTCTCTCCTATTGCAAGGATCACTCGATCGAGATGGAACCGGGGGATACCTTCCTCTTCAACGACCCGTTCATAACGGGCTCCCACCCCTGGGACTTGATGGTGGCCACACCAGTGTTCCACGGCGGAGAGATACAGGCTATAGTCGGCAATCTCGCCCACCACGCCGACATCGGGGAGCACAAGAGCCACGTCGCCACCGAAGCCCTCGACGAAGGAATCCGTATCCCGCCTGTGAAGATCCAAAAAAGGGGAGATCTAGACGAAGAGATTCTGAGCCTCGTTAGATCTAACGTCAGGGTCGAGGAGGTAGGGAGAGACTTGCTGGCCCAGCTGGGGGCGAACACGAGGGGAGTCGAGAGGATGGGGGAGCTCATCGAGCGCTACGGCAAGACGGGTTCTCGAATGTACATGAATGAGTTGATAGATTACTCGGAGCGGAGGCTCAGGGCGGCGATATCGCGGCTACCGAAGAGAAGAGCCTCCTTCGTGGACTATATCGAAGGCGACGGGATCACCGACGAACCGGTCAAGATCAAGGCGACCGTCTCGATCGAGGACTCCGACATCATCATCGACTTCACCGGAACCGATCCCATGGTCAGGGGCCCCATCAATACTCCGTTCCCGGTCACGATGGCGTGCGCAGGGTACTGCGTCAAGAGCCTCGCCGACCCCGACGCCCCCAGCAACGAGGGGATATACAGACCCATACACGTCGAGGCTCCGGAGGGATCACTAGTGAACGCCAGGTATCCTGCAGCGGTAGCTTACGCCAACTCGGTCACCTGCATGCGCTTGGTCGACGTCATTCTAGGCGCCTTCGCGAGTATCGTGCCGGATCGGGTCTGCGCCGCCTCGACTGGGACGATGAACGCCCTCAACATCAAAGGAGTCAATCCCAGGACCAGAAAGTTCTACGGCTACATCGAGACCTACGCAGGGGGCTGGGGGGCGATGCGGAGTATGGACGGTCTCGACGCCACCCACACCCACATGACCAACACGAGGAACGCTCCCGTCGAGGCCATCGAGATCGCCTACCCCCTCAGAGTCCACAAGTATGGGATCTTGAGAGACAGCGAGGGAGCTGGCGAGTGGAGGGAAGGCGTCGGCATCATCCGGGAGATCGAAGCCATCGACCACACCGCCACCCTCGGGGGAAGGGGGGATCGGGTAAAGATCAAGCCCTGGGGGCTCGAGGGAGGAAAGGAGGCCTCGGGCTCCAGGTATTACAAGAAGCGGAGAGACGGAAAAAGCGTCCCCCTCCCGTCGAAGTTTCAGGGGATTATCCTAAAGCCCGGGGAGAGGATCGTGATCGAGACGGCGGGAGGCGG
>JAUVYU010000211.1 GCA_030602935.1 Candidatus Bathyarchaeota archaeon
GTCGATGAGAGGGTCCTCCTCCTCAGACAGCTCCTTCAACGCCTTATACTGAGCTTCCAGGATGTTGACACGCCATCCCCTGGGGAAGAACGTGCTATCCGTCCCGAACAGGGTCTTATCGGGCCCCCCGGCGGTCAGCGCCTGCCTGAAGATGGTCTTCAGGTCGAGGGGATGAGACTGGTACTTCATCCAGCTGTTGCTGCCGCTGCTGTCCATGTAGACGTTGTCCGCCTGGTACTGCATCATCAGGGTCTCCCGGAAGTAGCCGGCCCCGAAGTGGGCGATGACGAAGTTCACGTCGGGGAAGTCCCGGGCCGGAACCTGGATGTCAATCGGGTTCCCGCTGCGGAGGTCGGCCTGCCCCCCGATGGTTATCCCGAAGTGGAGGAAGACCAGCATCCCCCGCTCCTTCGCGGCCTCGTAGACCGGGTAGCATGGCTCGTCGTAGACCCTGAGGCCCCTCCAGCTCGACGGGTAGAGCTTGATGCCGTAAAAGCCGTCCCCCGCCGCCCTGTCAACCCTCTCGGCCGCGTCCGGGTCCTTGGGGTTGATGTTGTGGTAGCCCAGGAACCTCCCCGGGAACCGGTCCCTCGTCTCCAGGAACTCGTCGTAGGCGTCGTTGCCCACCATCACCCCCATCGCCTCCACGCCGTGCCTGTCAAGCTCGTCCACCCACCTCTGGGCGATGTCCATGCCCTCGTCGGGGAGCTCGATGCTCGTCATGTCCGTGCGGGTCTTGGTGCGGTTGGTGAAGCTCTCCATGGTCCGACCCCTCGTGAGCCAGGACCTCAGAGTGTTGGCGCTGAAGTAATGGCTGTGGGCGTCCACCACCGGTATGCCGACCTTGCTGTCCATTTCTACCGATAAGGTTGTACGGCTGAATTAAAGAGTCGCGATGAAGCCCGGCGGAAACATGCTCACATCCCAGGTGACGATAGTCTGCATAGACATCAACCAGGCGGTGGTGACGAAGCTCATCGTCAGGGGGACGAGCCATGCCATCGGCCTCGTGACCGACGTCGGCACATTCCTCCCATTGCTGGTCAGCGAACTCGAGAAGAACCTGTGATACGAGCCCCTGACGAGTCTCTGTGACTCGTTTTCCTCCCTTTCTGAATGTGCGGTGGATGCACGCGAACGTTTTATATTGGAGCATTCACCTGTGGTGGAGGTCTTCCAGAGGTATCTAAAAAGTGGCTGAAAGTTATATCAAGGTCTTCAAGGACGTCATCTCCAACAAGAACATACTCACCATCGCCATCACGACGTCCCTGATCTCCCTCGCGGGCTCAGCGTACCGCCCGTACTGGAGCGCCTACCTCAAGGACGTTTTCTTTGCCGACACCGTGGTCATAGGGCTTCTGTCCACCATCGCCTCGTCGGAGCGGCTCCTGTTCCAGTTGCCCGGGGGGATCCTGGCAGACAGGTTCGGAAGGCGGAAGATAATCATCTACGGGACCGCCCTGAGGATTCTGCCCCCCATCATCTACCTCCTGGCCAAGCACTGGACCCACACGATTCCCGCGCTGCTCATCAGCGGTGCCGCCAGCATCTACATGCCGGCGTTCAACGCCATCATCGCCGACTCCCTCCCCAGTGAGCAGCGGGGCGCAGGATACGGGGCCTACCGGATGATCACCTCCACCCCCCAGATGGTCGCACCCATCATCGGAGGGGTCGTCATGGACTGGATGGGCTACGAGCAGGGGATCAGGATATTCATGGTCCTCTCATTCTTCATCAGCGTCTTTGTGACCTGGTACCGATGGAAGATGCTCAGCGAGACATTGGTATTCGAGGACAAGCCCGGCTCCAGCGGGAGGCGGAGGCTCGGCATCAAGGAGAGCCTGAAATCGGTCTTCACCATGTCCCGGAGCGTCAAGGCGATGGTCCTCGTGGCCTTCCTCGGCAGCTTCGGCACCCGCATGGTGATGGACTTCCTGAGCCTCTACGCCCTCAAGGTCCTCAACTTCTCCAACACGCAGCTGGGCCTCGTGAGCACCACGGGCGGGATCATCGCCCTGGTCCTGTCCATGCCCGGTGGGATGCTCTCCGACAGGTTCGGCCGGAAGCCCCTGATACTGGTCTCAAGGATCGTGAGCCCCCTGAGCTTCCTGGGGGTCACCCAGATCTCCACGTTCACCCACTACTTCGCCATCCAGGCGGTCAACGGCATCGGCAACGCCCTGGGAGGCGGAGGCATGTACGCCGGGGGACCCGCCTGGAACGCCCTCCTCGCCGATCTCGTTCCAAGGGATCAGCTGGCCACCACCATGGGAGCCATCGGCACAGTATCGGGGCTCATGGCCATACCCTCCCCCATCATAGGGGGCTGGATGTGGGACGAGTACAGCCCCAAGATGCCTTTCTACTTCGCCGTGGTCTTCGGGCTCATGAGCGCCGTTGTATTCGCCGTCGGGGTTCAGGAGCCTCGAAGATCTAAACAACCCGACACCGGGGGCGCCTGACACCCACTTCTTGGCAACCGTCCCAGGAGTATCGAAGGATAAACATTAATCCGTCCCTGGGACAGAGAAGCATCTGATCTGAGATGGAAGCAATCCAAGCCATAATGAGCAGGAGGAGCATCCGGAAGTACACACCCGAGGACGTGAGCCCAGAGCACGAGAGGCAGCTCTTGGAGGCGGCCATGGCGGCGCCCAGCGCCCACAACCGGCAGCCCTGGCACTTCATAGTCATCAGGGACCGGGAGACCCTCGACGGGATACCCGAGTTCCACGAGTACAGCAAGATGCTCAAGGAGGCCCCCCTCGCCATCGTCGTCTGCGGGGACACCGAGGTACAGACCACCGACTTCTGGATCCACGACTGCTCCGCCGCGACAGAGAACATCCTCATAGCCGCCAACGCCCTAGGGCTCGGAGCCGTCTGGCTCGGCGTCCACCCCCACAAGGAACTGATAGAGAACACGAAGAAGCACCTGAGCATTCCGGACCACGTGGTCCCCCTGGG
>JAUVYU010000045.1 GCA_030602935.1 Candidatus Bathyarchaeota archaeon
GATCCCCGACGAGAAGACCTACCTCGTCATAGACGTAGCGGACGAGTCGCCTGTGGGCATCCTCCAGGAGGCCTTCGTCGCTGAGTATGCTAAGCCTGGGGTCAAGTTCGTCATCAGGGGGAGCCCCTGGAAGATACTGAATGTCCACAACGACAAGATCTACGTCAGGGCGGAGGACGACCCCACGGGCGCCATCCCCAGTTGGGTAGGGGAGGAGATACCTGTACCCATCGATGTCGCCTTGGAGGTGGGGAGGATCAAGGCCATGGTGGAGGAGTGCGTCAAGGATGGACGCCCGCAGAGCGAGGTCATCTCGGAGCTCGCTGAGATCTATCCGGCTAGGGAGGAGACCATCAAGAGGGCTGTCTCCGAGATCGTGGAGCACGTCGAGCTGGGCTATGCAGTGCCCACGGATAAGAGGATAGTCGTCGAGGACTGGGATGAGAACGTGATCATCCACGCCAGCCTCGGCACACTGGTGAACAGGACCCTGGCGAGGGTGATAGGTCACGTCATCTCGGAGGAGACGGGCTACCCCGTGGGGGTCCAGCAGGACACCTACAACGTGGTCGCCCAGACGGTGGGGGAGGTGGACTCAGCCTACGTGGAGGCCCTCCTGAGGAAGCTCACCGAGTCGGACCTTGAGGCCCTCATGCGCGATGCCGTGACGAAGACGGGGCTCTTCAAAAGGCGCATCATCAACGTCGCCCGCAAGTCCGGGGCCCTCAGCAAGTTCGCCAACTTCAGCAACATCACCCTGGGGCGGCTGATGAAGAGCTTCGAGGGCACCTGCATCTACGAGGAGGCGATGAAGGACACCCTGAGGCAGGACCTCGACATCGAGGGCACAATCGAGATCCTCAACAAGATAGCGGCGGGGGAGATAGAGGTCGTCCGGCTCAGGACGAGGGACGAGGTGAGCCCCCTCGCCAAGCTCGCCATAGAGGGCACCAGCATGAGGACCGACATCGTCCCGGCCGAGAAGATGACCCGGATAATCATCGAGTCGGCGCGCGCCCGCCTCCTCAACGAGACGCGGACCTTGGCCTGTCTGGGGCGATTGGACCACGTGGAGACCAGTCGGGTCAAAGAGCTTCCCGAGAAGATAGTCTGCCCGAGATGCGGCTCCACGGAGCTGGGTGTCTACGACAGGCCCATAGACGAGGTCAGCAGGGAGCTCTCCAGGGAGAGGAGGGGGGTCAAGAGGGAGGGAGAGCGCTGGTGGGAACGAGGGAAGGACACCGCGAAGCTCGTCTCCATGTACGGGAGGAGGGGGGCCATCGTCGCCACTGCCCGGAGGGTCGACTTCACCGAGGCCTGGGACATCCTCGCAGAGACCGTCGGGGAGTCGGATGAGTTCTTCGGGAAGATCGTCGAGGCCGAGAGGGAGGCCCTGAAGAGGCGCTTCATCTGATCCCGACGCACGTGCGCGCACGTCGTTAAATTATAGGGGGTTAGACAGAAGAGCATAATAATTTTAAGAACATTCTGACAATTAACCTAAATAATAATCAAATTCTTAATCATTATGTAAGAAGGATGGTAAATTTATGGTTAGTAAAAATAATGATTCTCTAGATCCCATTTATAATTTAAAAATTAGACCCAGTAAGGATCTTGTTGATAAAAAAGTAAGCATCCGAATCTCGGGTCTTAAACCAAGCCAACACGTCACCTTGTGGGCGCGCATGAAAGATGACTCGGATAGACAGTGGACGTCTCATGCAGTCTTTAAGGCAGATCACCAAGGTGTTGTTGATCTGATTTCACAGAAACCATTGTCTGGCACCTACGACATCATAGACCCGATGGGTCTGTTTTGGTCTATGGCCCTAAACCCTGCTGAGAAAAATTTAGCAGGCTTCGTCAATATGGCGTTGACACCTAGTGAGATAATTTTCACGGTAGAAATAGGTGGGAAACCTGTTGCTCACAAAACCATCGAGAGATTATTCATCGCAAAAGACGTTATCAGGACGCTGGTTCGAGAAAATGGTCTTGTGGGGACGTTATTCTATCCTGCTGGCTCCGGTCAAAAACCGGGTGTAATTGTACTGGGAGGCTCTGGTGGTGGGCTACGCGAAAATAGGGCAGCTTTGTTAGCGTCGCACGGATATGCCGCTCTTGCCTTGGCGTATTTCAGAATGGAGCATCTCCCGGAGACGATGACGCTCATCCCTCTCGAGTATTTTGAGACGGCCATCCATTGGATGCAAGCCCAAGATATGGTTAATGAAGACAAGCTGGCCGTTATGGGAACGTCAAGGGGTGGTGAACTTGTGCTTTTACTTGGGTCTAACTTTTCAGAGATCAAAGCTGTTGTTGCCTATGTCCCCAGCAATGTCGTTAATGCCGAGGTCGTGAACCTCCCTGATAAGAGGAAATCAGCCTGGTCGTATTGTGGGAAACCACTTCCCTTTGTTCCTTTAGTGATCACCGACTCTGATATGATGGTCATCGAGCGGAGAGTAAAATTAGGCCTGCAGTTTCGGATCACTCCTTACTTCCTTAGAGCCATGGACGATGAAAGCGCAGTTGAAAAAGCGACCATACCAGTTGAGAAATCAAAATGCCCCATCCTCCTAATCTCCGGTCAGGATGACCAAATGTGGCCTTCAGACTTTTACTCTAAAATGGTTATGGAAAGACTTGAAAAAAACAAATATCCCTATCCATACAGACACCTGAGTTATAGAGGAGCTGGGCACGGTATATCGATCCCCTATATACCGAAAACGCTCTCCCTTTCACGTCATCCTGTGCAAGGAATATCATATGACATGGGGGGTAACCCCAAGGACAATGCGTTTGCTACATCCGATTCCTGGTCTAAGGTTCTCAAGTTTCTTGAGAAAAGTCTAAGGCAGTAGAGTGAGCGGGAAAGACAGCGCACGTAGCATGAATCCTCTTCATCTTGAACCAAGTGCAAATGTTGTGCGTATGCATGAATAAATATACACAGGAACTATTCTGTTATCGATGGCGATGAAGAAGATAATAGGAATGCTCACTATAGGGCAGACTCCGAGAGTCGATCTCCTGCCTACATTAAACGAGATCCTTGGTGACGAGTATGAGATCATAGAGGCTGGAGCCCTGGACGGCCTGAGCCTGGAGGACGTCAAAGGTATTGAGATCCTACCCGACGATTACATCCTCGTCTCCCGGATGAGGGATGGAACCGAGGTTAAGATAACGAAGAGATTCGTCATCCCCCGCGTCCAAGAGAAGATAACCGAGCTGGAGGAGAAGGGCGTCAGGCTGACAGTCATCATGTGCACCGGGGCCTTCCCCCAGTACGAGTCGAAGGGCCTCGTCGTCACCCCCCAGGAGATCCTCAAGGGGGTCCTGAACGGCTCACTGAAGAAGGGAAAGCTGGGGGTCGTCTACCCCACCGAGGAACAGATGCCGGGGGCACAGTCAGACTTCGGAAGCGCCGACGTCGAGACCTACGCGGACGTCACCTCCCCCTACGAGGGGAGAGAGGGGCTTGAAGCCCTAGCCGGGCGCCTCTCAGCACAGAACCTAGATCTCATACTCCTCAACTGCTTCGGCTTCAGATCAGACCTGAAAAAGTACATAGCAGAGAGGACGGGAGTGCCCACCATACAGTCTAACGCCGTCGTCGCCAGGGTGCTGAAAGAGCTGGCTACCTAGCCCTGCGCCTCCGTCTCAGGTATCGAGCGACCAGGTACACCTCGGCGCTCCCCTTCCTGCTGGCCATGGGCTTCACGATGTTAACCTTCCTGTACGCCGCCTTCACCTCCTTGAGGTAGGCTTCGTACTCGGAGCCCATGAAGACCTTGACCACGAACCAGCCGTCACGTCTCAGGAGGGCCTGCGAGACCTTCAACGCCATCGTCGCCAGGTCGATCTGGCGGAACTGATCCACATCCCAGACACCGGAGATGTTGGGGGACAGGTCGGAGAGGACAACGTCAACCGAGCCAGGCAGCAGTTCCCTGATCTCATCCATAATCTCCTCGTCGAGGATGTCGCCGACGATGGTCTCCACGTTTCCTAGCTCCAGGTACTCAATCGGACGCAGGTCCACGCCGACAACGAGCCCGTCCTCCCCCACCGCCTCACTCACGACCTGGAGCCACCCCCCGGGGGCGGCACCTATGTCCAGGACGTACCGGGCTCCTCTGAAGAAGTGGAACCTCTCGTCCATCTGCTTGAGCTTGTAGGCCGCCCGGGAACGGTATCCCTCCTCCTTCGCCATCTTATGATAGTGATCATTCTTCCTCCTCGCCAGCCACCTTCGAGACAACTAAACACCTCCCCTCTCCTTCAGGGCCCTGAACGCGGCCACGACATCTGAGGCTGAAGCGTCCGTCTTTATCCCCCTGTTGTCTACATGAGACTCGGTGGCTCTAAACCCTTTCACTCTTAAGGCGTTCAGCGCCTCGGCGAAGTCCACGGAGGCCATCCCCACCTCGGAGCAAGCCCTGTCCACGTTGAAGAAGCCGACAGGCAGGCCAACCTCGTCCTTCACTCTGGCGATGATCGACGTAAGCCTCCGATTCGAGCCTGCGAAGGACCTCTCGGAGTAACTAAGCATGTCATCGCAGAACGAGGCATCCGCAAGCTCCCCCACCCACATAGGGCCAGCCGCCTTCATCTCTGAACCGCAGGCCTCACATCCGATCTCAGTCAAGGAGAACAGAGGGACAGTCCTCCTGTGCCCACAGCTGAAACAATGCAGGACGTAGCCCATCTCCCTCAGGCTCCCGTCGGCCTTCTTCTTACCCCTCTCCAGACGGGCGTATACCCTGACATAGTGATCAGCGGCATAGCTGAAGACGGGCGTAGAGGCAACCTGATGCCTAGCGGCGGTCACGGCCAAGGCCCCGGTGACGAGCCTGATGGCCAGCTCGTGGCAGTACTCAGTCCTCAGGGAGCGCCCCCCGTACTTCCTCAGGGATGCCCTGGGGTGCACGCCGCAGAGAGGGGCCATGTCCGTGGCTGTCAGCCCTATCAGGCCGCCTCTCTTACAGGCCCTCACCGCCGTGTCTAAGTAGGGAGCTGGTGTGCCGTAGGGGTCTATGTCGACGTAGTCGAACCTGCTGAGGGGCTTGGCGTGGAGGGCGAGGATGAGGTTCGCCTCCATGTGCCTGACGGCTACCCTGTCCGAGACACCGTTGAGGGATACGTTCTCGGTCGCCAGCTGCACGGCCTTGGAGTTCAGGTCGCTGAGCACCACCTCCTCGACGCCTTCCACCTCTAGGGCCAGCCTGACACCCCTTATCCCGGTGCCGCACATGGGCTCGCAGGCGGAGACGCCCCTACCCAGCCTGCCCTGATGGGCGCCGAGGGCGAGGACGGCCGAGTCCCTGTTCAGCCTCATCCGTGGATTGTAGAAGACGGGGGCCAAGGAACGGGCTCTGTCGATGTGCTCCGCAGTGGACTCGTCGAGCTCCGGCACCAGGAGGGAGGCAGCCCCCTCGTTCACCCGGATCTTAGGGTACTCCATGTTCGTTCAGCTGACCTTTCCGCTGTTCCTTCGTAGAGGGATAGATATAAAAAATAGGGCGGACGATGGTTGATCTAAATCTCGAAGGGAGGACCCTGCAAGCTTGAGCTATAAGAGGAGACCTGATTCTGCTGAGATTACCATGGATCGTAGGGTCCAGCTCCTCCTCGGCAAGTTCCTGAGCGGCGAGATAAAAGTCCTCTCGCCCACCCTGGACCGTGAAATGGGCTACAGATACACCTCCGTGGAACCCCTTCTGGACAGCCCCGAGGAGGCTCAGGGTTTCCTCGACAATCTCCATGCTCACGGGTTCCTGGAGACGGAGACCTGCGGAGTCCTCCTCAGCTGCGGGAACTGCGGTTCATCCAACGTGGAGCACGTCGCTCCCCAGGGAGGAAATAGCGGCTCATCGGAGACAGGCGGGCTCCCTTTTCTAGGCGACTCTGGATGGCGGTGCAAGAGCTGCAATGCTACCTTCGAGAAGCGTGAGCTCAAGGTCCATCTGATCCCCTGCTACAGGTTTAGCGAGAAGAGCATCGACGACGTCTCGGACTGGTTGGTCATCAAGCCCCTCAGGGACTTCCTCCATGAGCGGGGATACAGGACGGAGAGCCCGGGCTTCCTGATAGGCGAGTCTGAGGTCCGGCACCAGTTCGACATCGTCGCCTACAGCGGCGGTGAGGATGAGGGGACCTTGGTCATGGACGCAGTGGTCTCCGTCGACCCCATAAGCGAGGACGACGTGAAGTCCCTCTTCGCCAAGGTATATGACGCGAACCCCCTCAAGTCGGTCATCGTGGCCTTCCCGGAGCTCACGGATGACGCCAAAAAACTCGCTGAGAAGTACAGGATCGGGGTGGTCGAGACGACCGAGTTGAAGGACATCTGGATGAAGCTCAGGGAGGTGGTCCCGCCCGTGGACGAGGTCCGGTTCGAGCCCCTCGACGTCATGACGCTCCTCTCCCTCCCCGACCAC
>JAUVYU010000124.1 GCA_030602935.1 Candidatus Bathyarchaeota archaeon
GCCAGGGAGATGTTCGTCAAGGTGGACCACCCCGCCCTGGGCGAGGTCATCCTCCCCGGGTTCCCCATCAAGTTCTCCGAGACCAAGGGGGACATGACGATGCCCGCACCCCTCCTGGGCCAGCACAACGAGGAGGTCTACTCCGAACTCCTGGGCATCTCCAAGGAGGAACTCGAGGAACTACGGAAGGAAGGGGTCGTCTAGGACCCCAGCAAACCCTCGTAGACGGCAAGGTGCATGTCTACAACCCTCCCCTTCTCGTGGAACTCCGAGACGTAGGCGTAGCCCTCCTCATCCTTCAGCTTCCAGCGGCCCGAATCCAACAGGAACCTGAGACCCGCATCAAGGTCACCATCCTCCACATAGTACCCGAAGCGGCTGGCGAAGCACTCTGGATCGTGGGGGCTGAGGATCGCACAGCCGTGTGCCGCCGCCTCCAAAAAGGAGACGGGGAATCCTTCGCTTACGCTGGTGTTGACGAGAATCCAGGCCTCCTCCAGGACCTGATTCTTCCTTTCTCCAGAGATGAATCCGGGCATCTCCACGTTCGTTGAACCCCCATATTTCCGCCTCAACGCTCTGTCCAAGGACCCGTCGTTTGACCTCCCCATAGCTACAAACCTGACCCCGGGGAACCTCTCGGCCAGCTCGAGGAAGAGCTCGGGGCGTTTCTTGCCGTCGAACCTCCCGAGGAAACAGACCGTCGGCTCCCCTGACTTCCGGGGAATCATGGCTGGGACATCTACGGGATTGGGCAGGAATCCGGGGTCCTCCGCAATGTTGTACAGCTCCTTCGCCTTTGGGATCATACCTCTGGACTGGCAGTAGACGGCGTCCATCCGCCTTACCGCCTCCATGAGCTGATCCCAGTAGAGGGCGTTGAAGAGCCTGCGCCTCATCGGATAGAAGCGGTATAGCGCTCCCCACTCCTCCTTGGTACGGGGGTTCTGGAAGGTGACGATGTGCCTCCTCTCGGGCACAGAATTCATCGCGAGGACATTCCCCCAGCTCAGCCCCTCGGAGTGGTAGATGTCGGCGTCGACGCGCCTGTAGATGGAGCCCGTGAGGGGGTACCTCCAGAGGGGGAAGCCGTAGACGGTCATCCCATCAAGCTCCTCAACCGGTGCTTGTCCCGCACCCCGGGGGACCACGACAGAGACGTCTAACCCTCGGTCCACCAGGGCCGCTCCAATTGTACGGGTTGCCATGCCGATGCCCCCGTGACGCCCCCACTCGAAGAGCTCCGTGGCCACAAGGCAGAGGTCCATTGGAGAACCGTTATCTGTAACTGAAGATAAGTTATCCGTAGGTATAGGGGCCACGATTGAAGGTTCTCACGGTGACTTCCAGCTTCCCCCGATTCGAGGGAGACTACTACAGCAACTTCGTGTACGACCAGTGCCTAAGGCTGGCGGAGGCGGGGGTGGACATCACGGTCCTTGCGCCCAGGACGCGCTCATCAAGGAAGGGCAGCAGGAAGCTCAAGGTCATACGATTCCCGTTCATGCCATCCAAGCGTCTCGAGGTTCTCCCAGAGCAGACATTGAAGCACGCCTCACCGACTGATCTGATGCAGCTTCCACCATACCTCTGCTCAGCCTATCTGCACCTGGTGGGGCAATCGGCTGACATCGTCCACGCCCACCTCGCCATCCCCATGGGGTTCCTGGCCTCCCTTTCACCCAGGAAGGCACCCCTCGTGGTGACATGCCATGGAGGCGACTGCCTCCTGCCCCTCGCGAAACCAGTGTACAGGCCCTTCGTTAGACGTGCCCTCAGAAAAGCGGACAGAGTCGTCGCCGTCTCCGCGTTCATTAGGAACCTCGCCGTCAGGCTCGGAGCTCTCGAAGAGAGGGTTAAGGTCATCTACCTCGGCGTGGACGCGGAGAGATTCAGACCTGCATCGGACCGGAACATCCTACGAGAGGCACTGGGCATTCCCACCGATAGGCTCGTCGTGGGTACCCTGAGACGGCTCGTCCCGGAGAAGCGGGTCGAGGATTTCATCAAGGCTGCAGTGAGGATCCAGGGTGAGATTGACGCCTTTTTCGTCGTCGGAGGCGAAGGGTTCCACCGACCATACCTGGAGAGGCTGTCCAGGGAACTTGGCTTAACAGACATTATTTTCCTCGGTAGAATAGCTGACGCCTCGTTGTTCCATCGGCTCTGCGACGTCTTCGTCCTGACCTCCGTCGGTGAGGGGCTCTCCATGTCTCTGCAGGAGGCCATGGCGACGGGCTGCGTTCCTGTGGCGGTGGATGGCTTCGGATGCCCCGAGGTCATCACGGACGGCGTTAACGGCTACCTCTTCAGACCTCGGGACGTGGTGGGGTTGACGGAGAAGGTCCTCCAGGCCGCCTCGAATCTCCGTCTCGGCAGGAAGGCTAGGGAGACCATTGTGAGGTGTTTCAGCCCTGACGAGGGCGTCAGGCGTTACCTAGATCTCTACAGGGAGCTCTCTCCTGGCCCCTGAGTTGCTTATAGAATACCGTTGTAGTAGAGAAACACATACGTCGGCTCATATAGAGTTCGAGCCCTTGGATGTTCAAGGGTTCAGCCCCGTAAAGGGGAGGTCAGACCATGGAGACAAGAAGATCAAAGCTGGAGATATACCTAGAGGTCCTCAATATAGTCAAGGGGGGTACGGACAAGCCGACGCGCATCATGTACCAGGCGAATATTTCGTGGCAGCCCCTCATGAAGATCCTCACCTCGATGGTGTCCCAGGAGCTCATCGAGGAGATTGACATGACGACCGGGAGGAGAAGGGACAAGAGGACCAGCAGGATCTACGTCATCACGAGGAAGGGGGAGCAGGTCATCAGGTACTTCAAGGGAGTCAAGGACTTCGAGCTCAAGGACGTCAACATCCCCCTGTAGACGACATAAAATTCACCCTTTTTTCCTATACGAGCCCACTCAACCAACGGTCATTATCCAGCATACGCAGCTGTGAGGAGAGGGGTTAAAACAAACTCCATGAGAGAATACACCGTATCCCCATGGTCAAAGTTGCGGGCGTAGACGAAGCGGGAAGGGGCCCCGCAATAGGACCCCTTGTCGTCGGGGGCGTCCTCTTCGACGAGGAGACGGCCAAGGTACTCCCTTCGATGGGTGTCAAGGACTCCAAGAAGCTATCACCAAAGAGGAGAGAGTCCCTGGAGCTGGAGATCATGGACCTCGCCGACAGCTGGGCCTTCTTCGACCTGCAGCCCAGGACCATAGACAAGGTGGTGAACAGGGGGGTCGTCTACAGGAAGCTGAACTACCTTGAGGCCATGGCCATGGCGAAGGTCATCAGGGACCTCGCCCCCCACCGCGCGATAGTGGACCCAGCGGACACAGTCATCGACCGGTTCGTGGGGGACATCAAGAGGGTGATCCCCCCCGGAATCGAGGTCCACGGAGAGAGCCATGCCGATGACATCTACCCGGTCGTCTCAGCGGCGTCCATCCTAGCCAAGGTGAGGCGGGACAGGTTCGTGGCAGAGCTCAGGGAGGAGCACGGCGACTTCGGCTCAGGCTACAGCAGCGACAGGAAGACGGTCTCGTTCCTAGAGTCCTGGTTCGAGGACCGCGACGACTGCCCTCCCTTCATGCGGTGCTCATGGGCCACCATTAAGAGGATAAAGGCGGCTCAGGCTCGATAGGTGGCGGTCACCATCGCGTGGTCCTTCTCGTAGGGCTCAAGCTCAAGCATCTCCCCGATGGTGAAGCCTCCCCCCTCCAGCACACCCACCTGGTCGGAGTAGACCTCCCTGGGGCTCCGCGTGACGTTGACGCTCCTGGACTTGATCGCCATTGCTAGCCTTCCCCCCTGTCTGAGGTACATCTCAGCGTTCTTCACAACGATCTCCGCCTGCGCGGGCTGAGCCACGTCTGCGTATAGGACATCAACCCTCTGCACTTCCGCTGAATAGGAGGCGGGGTCTCGGGCGTCGCCCAGTATGGGGGATATGTTCAGCCTGTACCTGGCGACGTTGGACACGAGGTCGCGCAGGGAGCGAGGGGCGAAATCCACGCCCCAGATGTAGCCCTTGGGGCCTACTACGTCGGATATGTGGGAGCATGTGGTCCCGGAGGCCACGCCCAGGTAGAGGACCTTGTCCCCGATGGAGAGGGGG
>JAUVYU010000217.1 GCA_030602935.1 Candidatus Bathyarchaeota archaeon
CGTACTCGACCTCGGCGTCTGACATGATGGCCCCCTTCTCCATGTTACCCTGGAGTATAATGACGGGGCAGGAGACCTCCTTGAGGAGCTCCTCGTCGTAGCCCATGGTCACGTTCTCGTAGGCCCGAACGTCATCTGCGCCGTTTGCCCAGTCCGTGAGGACCTCCGGGTCGAGGTGGCGGAGGTAGATGGCCTTGTTGAGGAGGGCCGGGTAGTCCAGCCCCTCCCCGTAGGTGCTCTTCCCCTGGCCGGGGACGCTGACGGGCATCTCTGCGACCGCCTTTACGAGCTCGTCCATGGAGCCGTCGTGGGCCGCCAGCTCCCTCCAACCCTCCCAGTAGCTGTGGTACTGGGTCATCACCTCCCGGACGTGCCCCACCTTGATGGAGGCGTCCCCGAAGATCACCGCCTTGACGAGGTCGGGTCGCCTCCCAGCTACGATGAGGGAGATCATGCCCCCCATGGAGCTGCCGAAGATCACGGCCCTCTCCTTCACCACGCCCTCGAGGAAGGCGATGGTGTCCTCGATGTGGTCCGTGTACCTGTAGGGCGGGCTCCGGCTCGATGCGCCGTGGCCCCTGAAGTCGAGGGCGTAGGTGTGCCACCTCAGGGCGAGGCTGGGCATTATGGGGAGGAAGTACTGCCAGCGGTCGGTGAGGCCGTGGAGGCATACGAGGGGCGTCTCTGAGGCCGGGCCCTCAGCGTAGTTGAGTTGTGCTTCTCCCGTGTCGAACGTCTTCTCCTTGAGCATACGATCACCGTTTCGGTCCCGTACTCTTCACGTCTATCTAGCTTAAAGGTGATTCACTATTCACCGTCTAGGATTATGTAAAAAGAATAAAGTGTATGGGGATTAGAAGGAGGCTTCAATGAAATCTTACTATGGTGGAAGTGTCGGGTTCCGCTCCTCGAGGATATCATTCATCCGTCTTTCCACCCTGACCTTCTCGTTTGGGTGGGTTAAGATGTAGAATCTCTCCTCCCTGATAGCTTCGAAAACTTTCTCCGCCACCACTTTAGGGGGCATCCCGTTCTTGAAGGAGTTGCGTAGACGTTCTATGACCCGTTCGTCATCAGATGTCATTTTTCTTTCACCTGGGATATCTGCCATCTCCTGTAGGCGTCTCCTTGCCGCTTCGGCGACTGGCGTGTTGACGGCTCCCGGACAGAGGGCTGACACCTTGACCTTAGAATCCCTCTCGGCCAGCTCGTAGAACAGCGTCTCGGTGAGTGCCACGATGCCGTGTTTGCTAACGGCGTAGGTGCCTATGATGGGGCTTCGTGTTAGCCCCGTCATGGATGAGACGTTGACGATATGTGCCTCAGTGTCCTGCTCGAGCATTATGGGCAGGAACGTTCGGACTCCATGTATTACGCCCCATAGGTTGACGCCCAGCACCCATTCCCAGTCGGCTATGGTGTTCTCCCAGATGGTGCCCGTCGTGTAGACGGCTGCATTGTTGACCAGCAGGTGGACCCCCCCGAAATTGTCCACGGTTATTTTTGCTAGGTGTTCGATGTCACTCGCCTTCGATACGTCAGTGGGAACAGCTTGGACGGTTGCTCCCGCTGCCTCCAACTCGTCTACAGCAGAGGCCAAGCCCTCCTTGTTTATGTCGGCGAGGACAACCTTCATCCCCTCCTCCGCGCAGCGAGCGGCGATGGCGCGTCCGATGCCGCTGGCCGCTCCGGTCACCACCGCCACCCTGTCCTTGAATTCCTTCACTTTCTCACCTCATGCAACCCGTTTCTGTCACCATACTTCCCGTCCCCCGTCGAATCCCGCTGTGAATATCTTCTGGGGGTCATCCGTCTCCACGACGTTGGGTACCCTCTCCCCTTCCAGCGTTCCGTATCCCTCCGGGACGTATAGTACGAAGTCGAGGCGTTTCTCCTCCCTGGCGTCCCTGAGGTAGCGGCGTAGGGCATCTGGGTGGCTCGTGAGGCCGGGGTCTCCAGTATATTCCGCTCCGTTCAGGGTTTTATCGGCGTACAGGAACGCCCTCCCGTACATGGATGAGGGGCTGATCTCTGGCAACTTCCTTGCGCCGTAGATGCTCCTCACGATTGACAGGTGGGTGACGTACTGGAGGCTCGGCCACTTGCCCCTCCCATAGGTCATGGTCGGGAAGAAGGGGTCGGGTTCCTCAGTCTCCGCCGTGGACATCCTGTAAGCCAGGGCCAAGTCGTATGCCCTCTGGTAGTCTCTATGGAAGAAGTGGCCACCGGGGTTCCACCTCTCGTTGCCGTATCTTATTATCCTCGACGCTATGAACGGGCCCTTCAGGAACCCGTATTTCTCTACTCCTTGGAGGTGGTAGCCGACGGCGCTGATCCTTATGCGTGTGAGGCAGCAGTTGTTCTTCCCCTTCTCGTAGTAGCGGATCACCCCGTTGCGGTCCTCGTCGTAGGTGTCGTAGAGCTCCCTGCGGGCCGACGATCCAGTAAGCGCGTCGTTGGCCTCGAGGTAGGCGGTCACGGTCTCCTGGAGATCCCAGATTATCGAGCCCGGATTGTAGTAGAGCTCGGAGGTCATCACCTCCTGGAACTCCCCGTCTCGGAGCCGCCCGAGGTGCCCCTGGACTGAGACGAGGGGGGCGTCCTCTTCGACGTCCCATCCCTTGACGTGGTACTCCTCTTGGCCCAGCCCCCTCGCGGCGCAGTAGCTGTAGAGGCCGTACCTCGGGAGGGGGGAGTCGTATCCCTCCCCGGTCACGATGTTCCCGCCCTCCACCTTCGGGATCGGCACCCTCTGGATGAACTCGGATCCAGCAGCTACACGGGCCTCCTCCATGGGCACCATCTTGTGGCAGTACCTGGCGAAGGCGAGGTCCAGCGCGACAGGGTCGAGGGAGGCTGCGATCAGCCCCTCGGCGACCTTGGCTCCGCTTCCCGTGTGGCTGAGGTTCATGGCCTGGATGGCGTCCGTGAC
>JAUVYU010000063.1 GCA_030602935.1 Candidatus Bathyarchaeota archaeon
AGTCGCATCCGAGGATCTGGCCGTCATGGGCGACGCGTCCCCCTGCCGTCCCGATGATGGCGTCGTGTCCTGCTTTCCTCAGGGACTCCGCTATCTCCTCCAGCTTGTGGACGTGCTGCACGGTGGTCGTGAGGCCGATGGTGCCCCAGTCCTTGAGGTGGGGTCGGGCCTGGGCGATGAGGGTTTCGGCGTCGAAGCCGATTCTGGCCTCGATGTAGAGGACGGGGGTTCCAGGGGCCTGGAGCATGGGGCTGTGGCCGTAGTGGATTATTAGGTCGGCGCCCACGGCGTCGGCTTGGGTGAGGGCGAGGTCGCATGCGCCGTAGCACGAGTCTCCGCTGAGGATGACCTCGGCCCCGGTGAGCTGCCGGAGCTCCCTTGCGAGGGTGAGGCCTCCGGGTCTGAGGCCGTCGGGGAGCTGGACGAGGACTCTTCTGGCGTTGAGTCTCCGGATCTCGTCGGCGGCTCTCTCTGTCTCCAGGTCGTACATCTGGGCCCTCATGCTGGCTGGGTTGTGGTTGCTTTTATCCTTTGTACCCGTGGCCGGTTACCCGTGGTATGAGAATATGGATTCGGTGGGTCAGTTGTTCTTTTTGACTATGACCCTGCAGGGTATGGGGAACTTGGCCGAGGCCCGCTTGAGGGCTTCCCTGGCATCCTTCAGGTTCTCCTCGTCCACCTTGGCGAGGAGTATGGTCTTTCCCCTCTTTAGGGCGGCGGCCGTGCCGACGGGCTTCCCGTAGGCTTTCTTCATGCCCTCCTGGAATCGGTCCGCCTGGGCGACGTTGATGCGCTTGTGCTCCCTTAGGACAATGTGGGGGTAGGGTACAATCTTGAGGAAGAAGTTCTCCCTTCCCAGGGGTTCGAGGACCCTGTTGGCGGCGATGCGGCCTGATTCGAGGGCGTTGTGGCGGATCTGGCCTTCCTTGAGGTTGACGAGCTCGACTGTGTGGCTGAACTCCCCGTTGGGGTTGCCCATGGTGAACTTGACTATCTTGGATCCCGGGATGCCCCTCATGTACTTGCGTCGGGTGTAGGCCATCCCCTTGATCTCCCTGAAATTGCGGGCCTTCATGGTTTTCCACCTTGGTGATGGGGTTGGGGCTATTAAATATTGCTAGGGGTCGCGTCTGTACCCTCCAGGAGGCGTTATTCTTGGAAAATGTCCTTTAGGAGCACGTTCCTATGCTGAATAAGATCCTCTCTGTAAACCGTTAAATCCTCCTCTGCAATTCTTGGATCATGAGTACGATAGAAGACAGACTGTCAGGTCTAACACACCTCGAAGGATACCCATTCCCTACATATTTCTCATCCGGGGCAAAAGTTAGAGCCGAGAGCCTATCAACGATAGCATCAGACTGCATCGATTTTATCCAAGAATTCTACAAAACCAACATCGAGATCAAACTACTCGTTCTCAACGAGGCAGACTACTACGAAAGACACCCGGAAGGCTCCTATGGACTCATACGCGGATTCGACAGCCTGCTATGGTACCCCACATGCGGAGAGGACAACCCAGTATACGCGGACATGTTTCCATACTACGTAAACAGCCCAAGTCATCTGAAGCAGAGACTCGGAGAACTGCTTCCTGACAGCGAGAGCCCTTTCCTGGCTGCCTGCCTGATGTGGTGGGAGACCTACATGGTGCATGAGATGTTCCATATTTTCTCCAAGGCAGATGGTGTACGCATCCAGCTACGGTGGTTCGATGAGTTGTTCGGAGACTACATCAACTATTCCTTCCTCAAACGATACTCAGATCAATATGAGACTGAGCTGAAGGTCGCTGAGGTCTACTACGAGCTACTCTATCGTGGAGGGCACTCGGTCGTAAAACACTCCAGCATCGAGGACTTCGAGAGGCTGTACCTCGGTGTTGGAAACGCCAACTATTGCTGGTATCATGCTTGGTTCAATGTCGGTGTCTTCGAGCTCTATGAGATGTACGGGGAAGCCTTCATTGAGAAGGTGAACTCTTTGTACAAGTCCGAGCCGGGGTTTGATTCTAGCAGTGCCGTGCTATCAGATAGATTAGACCGTGAGCTAGAAGGCTATCTCTCCTGGTATAATGAGTGGATACAGCAAAAACACTGATTCCCCTTCTCCATACCGTTAAATCTTCTTCGGCTCTACACAGAAACGTATGATCATCGACATTCACTGCCACCACGTCCACAATACTCCTCCAGAGGCAGCGGCTGAGTACCTAACGGGTATAGCCGGGCTCCGGGGATTCCACAAGTCCCGGGAAGAGTTCGCTAAGTGGTGGGCCAACTATAATGCTGACCAGCCCACGTACGACGCCTTCGTGGGGAGGATGGACGAGGCGGGGATAGACAAGGCCGTGCTGCTATACTCGGATAACTTGGACAATGGATACAGCGACGAGACACTCCTCGATATAAACCGCCATGTCTCCGACATCTCCAAGAGGCATCCCGAGAGGATCGTTCCCTTCGCAAGCGTAGATCCCAGGAGGCCCGAAGCCGTTGAGCTCTTCAGGCGATGCATCGAGGATTACAGGATGAGGGGGCTGAAATGGCATCCCGATAACGGGTTCTACCCTAACAGCGAGGAGTCATTCAAAGTTCTGGAGGTAGCCTCGGAGCTGGGGGTGCCGCTGATCACCCACTCGGGACCCCTGCCGGGAGTAAGATCGGAGTACGCCCACCCGATCCATCTGGACGACGTGGCGTCCAGCTTCCCGAAGCTGCCCATCATCGCCGCCCACATGGGGGACACCTGGTGGAGGGAGTGGCTCGCAGTGGTCCAATATAAGAGGAACATCTACGGCGACCTCGCCATGTGGCAGTTCACAGCTGCAAGGAACATGACGAAGCTCAAGGCCGTTCTGAGGGAGGTCATCGACTCCGTGGGATGCGAACAGATTCTTTTCGGCTCCGATGCTCCAGCGTTCGAGGCCATCATCTCCAACAGAACATGGGTTGAGACAATGAAATCCCTAGCAGGTGATTCAAGCGACGAGATTCTGTTCACTCAAGACGAGATTGACGCCATACTCGGGGGAAATGCTGCCAAGATACTGAACCTTTAACCAGATATCTTCTTCCCAACCGTTAAAACCTCTTCAACCCTTCTTGGATCATGAGACAAATTAATGTTGAGGCCGAGAAGCTGTAAACGCGGAAACGGGATCATTATAATTTTATTGTTTGCGTGATTTATGTTGAGCCGCACTCGTCTGCTGATACGACTGCCCCAAAGAATTATCATATGAAGGGATTAAGAGTAGAACGGGGAGAATGCGTTGATAATTGATAGCCATGTACACCTGTGCGGGCCACCGCACAACCAAGAATCCGCTGCAATATCAATTGTGGAGGGCGGAACCTTCACCTTGCCCTTCAAGCGAGGTGAATGCACAATGGAGCTCCTACTTGAGGACATGGATCGGAGAGGTGTTGATATGGCCTTGGTCATGGGCTTCCCAGAGATGATCTCCAACAAGCACCTGTCGGAACTCATGAAGGAGCACCAAAAGAGGATCATAGGGTTCACGGGCGTCACGGACCCCAAGAGTACGGACTCGGTGACCCAGCTGAGAACCGCCGTGGAGGACCTGGGCCTCAGGGGGCTCAAGCTCCATCCCGACTGCCATTCATTCTCGCCGGCGGACCCCGAGATAGTACCCCTAATAAGCTGCGCCGCGGAGCTGAACGTCCCCGTCCTCATCCACAGCTACCCGGGCGGGATGGTCAGGGGGTATTTCAACCTCAGTACGCCGGGGCACTTCGACACCCTCAAGAGACACGTCCCCGAGGCCACTATAATTGTAGGCCATATGGGTTGGCCCCGCTACCTAGACCTGATCACGGTGGGGCAGATACCAGGGGTCTACGTCGAGACTTCCTGGGGGCTCACGAGCATCGCCGAGCTCAACGGCATGGCTTATACTACCAAGCTGCTCCGCATGATAGGGATAGAGAACGTTGTCTTCGGCTCTGACTGGTGCAGCCCCCAGATAGGCTTGGAGCAGGAGAAACAGATCACGCTCATCGAGAGCCTGGGCCTGACCAGGGAAGAGAAGGATAAGATTCTCGGCGGTAACATTGCTGGGGTCCTGGGGCTCTAAGTTGAGCGAAAAGGGACCCCCGCCCAGGCCCGACACCATCATGAGGCACTCCACCTCCCTCTACTCATCCATCGCCTTCTTCGTCGGGACCCAGCTCGACGTCTTCACCATACTCGACGAGGGCCCCATGATCGCCGAGGAGGTCGCCGCCGCCCTGGAGACCAAAACCCACTTCGCGGAACGCCTCCTGAACGCACTCGTCTCCGCTGAGGTTGTGGAGGTCGACGGAAGCAGGTTCTCGAACACCCCAGAGTCCAGCCACTACCTCGTCAAGGGGAAGCCCGGCTACCTGGGGGAGCACGTCACCGTCAACCCCTACCTCAAGTACTGGATGTTCGAGGCCGGCATCAAGACCGCCGAGACCTTCAGGAAGGGGGAGGCCGTGGACAGCTTCGACTACGAGGGGCTCCCCTTCGACGCCCTCCTCGGCACCTTCCGGGGCACCATGCCCGTCGCGGTCAAGGCCGGGGAGGAGCTCGCCAAGCGGTTCGACTTCGGCAGATACGCAACAGTCGCCGACGTCGGAGGGGCATCCGGGGGATTGATGGCCTCCCTGGCGAAGGCGTATCCCGACGTCAGGTACACCGTGACCGACCTCCCGTCAGTGACCCCCGTCGCCGAGGCCCTCCTCAAGGAGCAGGGCATGACGGATGTCGACGTCGTGGAGTGGAACGTATTGGAGGGCCCTTGCGGACGCAAGTTCGATGCGGTGATCCTCAGAGCCCTCGTCCAGGTCTTCTCCCCGGAGCATGCCCGGGAGGCTGTGAAGAACATCGGGGCCTCAGTGAACACGGGCGGGTCCATCTTCGTCTTGGGCCACATCATGGACGACTCCAGGACCTCCCCCGTTGAGGAGGTTGGCTGGTACCTCATCAACCTCAACTGGGAGGACGAGGCCGGCTACTACGCCGAGGAGGACTACCGGAGGATGCTAGAAGAGGTCGGGTTCAAGGACATCAAGAGGGAGAACCTCCCCAACGGAGACGGTCTCATCCACGCCGTAAAAGCGTAATACTCCCGCACCAACCTCTACTCATAGGAGGCTCAACATGGCAGAGGACACGCTGACCATAGATTTCGACACCTTGGAACGCTTCATGGTGGACGTCTTCAAGGGCGTCGGGGTCCCCGAGGAGGACGCGAGGATCTGCGCCGACGTCCTGGTCTCCGCCGACAGGATGGGCATTGACAGCCACGGCGTCAATAGACTGAAGCCCACCTACTACGACAGGATAAGGGCCGGCGTCCAGTCCCCCGTCACCCGCCTTGAGGTCGTGCGTGAGACCCCCACCACTGCCGTCATCGACGGTCACCATGGCATGGGCCACGTCATCGCCAGGAGGGCTATGGAGACATGCATCGCCAAGGCCCGGGAGCACGGCATGGCCATGGTCGCCGTCCGTAACTCCACCCACTACGGCATCGCAGGCTACTACGCCCTCATGGCCGCCGAGGAGGAC
>JAUVYU010000119.1 GCA_030602935.1 Candidatus Bathyarchaeota archaeon
GCCAGGATGGGCATCGACCAGCTGAGACCCATCTGGGCGTAGCCTATCACGCTGGCGATGCCCATGCCGACCAAGGTGGCGAAATAGAGGCGGACCGTGGTGTCGGCCCCCCATACGACGGCTACCGTCTTGACGCCCATGGCCCTGTCGCCGTGGATGTCCCTCAGGTCGACTATCGGGTTGACGCCGAGAGCCAGTACGGTGTGCATCCCTATCAGGAGCATGATCTGGTTGCTGAACACCCCCACCGTGTAGGCCCCGGACAGGTCGGCGAGGATGACTCCCATGGCGATTGTTAGCTGCTTCATTATGAACCTCTTCTTGAGGCGCACCGGGTTCGTTGAGTACAGGTAGCCCAGGACTAGGTACGTAAATTGATAGGTGAAGACCTGCACGTTGATCGTGTAAGCTATGAGGAGTCCGGCGGTCGACACCAGGGCTATGAAGGTCTTTAGCTCCCCCTCGGTCACGAGGCCGCTCCCGATTGGCCTGTTCGCGGGGATCTGGCTTCCCACCTCCTTGTTCTTCCTGTCGTCCTCGATGTCCATTAGGTCGTTGTAGAAGTAGACCCCGTATCCTGTCAGGGTCACCGCGGTTATGATTCTGATGAGGTCTAAGGCCGAGAAGGTCGAGGCGCTGATGGAGGAGATCAGGAACGAGATGATTGCGGGCCACGTGTAGACGATGACGACGATGGACCTCGACTTTAGGCAGAGCAGCAGTTTTCCTGATAGACCTTCTGACATTATTTTCACATTTCCATGCTTTCTTGCTTGACTGTCTTACTTTTTGGGGAAATCTACTATCCTCAGCCTACATTAAATGTATTTCGGCTCCCTGTTTACGATAGATATGATAAATCGATGATTTGGGGGCGAATCTGCGGGCGCACAATGGTGGGAGGAGTTCTAACCTGCTTTTCGTTTTTTTACGAGGGATAAAAGTTCTTTCGCGATTGTGGTGCTTTCACTTAGCCTGTATTCTTCACGTTCATAGCCAAGGGTGTCGCGCATGGTCTTGGCGGCCGTTTCGGTCAACACCAGCGTCCCATCTGACCTTATTTCCTGTATTCCATCCCACTTCGCGCCGTCTTCATTGATCCTGATGGCTTCCTCGAGTGTCAATCCTTCGGGGATGACGACTTCCACAGCGTCGTATGATAGCCGGACGGGGTATCCGCCGGGCAGCCCTTTGGGTCCAGATGCGTGTAATAGCTCGTTCTTGTCGAAGTAGATGGCCAGGACGTTCCTGAGGAAGCTGGATGCTGTTGCCTGCTGGGGCGGGGGGCCGCTCCAGCCTGTCGCGCCGGCTCCCCTGCTTCGCGCCTTCATCACCAGCTCACCAAGTTTATCCTGGGGGAACATTTCCGTCACATCCCTATTGTCGGCGAATATCCTGATCCAGTAGGGGGCTTTCATTCCCGTCGTGACGACCGAGTGATGGCCTACGAGGGATACACTGACGGATCTTAGCGGGATGCGGAGTTTCTCGGCTACCACCATCCTGATGGGTGGGACGAGGAGCGATGTGTTGCCGCCTCCTATGGTGGGGGCTAGGCCGACCTTTCCCAGTATGGGGTTGACCCCGTCGGGGAATGAGCAGTTCACGACCCGGGTGTCGATGCCGGATTTCTTGACCGCCTGCATGAGGCTGTGAGTCAGCGATAGATGCATGGGGACCCAGGGACCGGAGCCTGCCTCGGCTAGCTTCTCGTATGTCTTGGCGGGTAATGTGTGTCTCACCCACCATGACATCAGGGTCGTCACGTTGCATATTATGTCAGGTCTCATATCCTGTAGGATCTCAGAGGTCCCGTCGATGTCGTACAGGTTGATGGGGGTGAAACTGGTGTCCGGGTAGAAGCCCTGCTGAGATGCCCCGAATATGGCGTCCCGTGTCTTGATCAATCCGATCTCTTTGTCGATGTCTGCGGTCATGATCGTGCTGATGCCGGGGACCCTTGTCAAGAACTGGAGGATGTGAAATCCCAAGTCACCAAGACCTATAATTAGAATACTGCCTGCCATTTCACAACGATCCTTAACTCATTCACGTTTTTGCTTTCTCTATTATATCTAATTTTTCTGTTTGCGCGCGCAGGAGGGCGAAGGTTTGGGATGAATTTGCAGTGCTTGAAGCGTCGCCAAGAAAACATCCCCCATCGTGTTCTTGAAACCACTCAGAACATTCAGACAGCCCAAAACGTTTTAGACGTAGTAAACTAAGCCTAGAACATGCCTATTCTCAGCCATAGATTCGGCCAGACCATCATAGCGAAGCTAAGCAACCCCCGTGAACTGAAGAAGCTATTGGACGACCCCTGGCTCCAGTCCGAGACCGTAGTCATCAAGCCCAACTTCGTGGCGACGGACCCGGGGTACGCCACCGACCCCGAGGCCCTGAGGGCGTTGCTGGAGGCCCTTGACTCACGCATCGTGGTCACGGAGTCCCACATGATACCTCGCTCGATGAACCTCCTCGAAGAGGGAATGGGTTTCACAGTCGATGGCAAGGAGGTGAACTGGAAGTGGCTCATGGGCGAAGGCTGGAGCTGGCTCATCGAGAACCCGGGCTGGGACTGGTTCAAGGAGGGAGGCCACTGGGAACAGATCAAGAAGGAGGACAAGGCCTTCCTCGACGAACGCGGTTTCACGGATCTCTTCAAGGAGTTCGACGTCGAGTACGTCAACGTGACCGATGAGGTCTGGAGCGGGAGGATAGCGGATCCGACCGAGGTGAAGAGATCGGTGGAGTCACGTTTCAATCCGGTCCACATCGAGAAGCTCTACAGCATGGTGCCGAGGAAGCTGTTCGACCTGCGCGGATCGACGTTCATCAGCTTCTCCAAGCTGCAGAACTACGCCAGCTTCACACTGAAGAACCTGTTCGGGATGATACCAGATCCATTCCAGGCGTGGTGGCATGGGCCGAATCATTCGAGGATCGCTTCAAGCATCGTTGACATCAACAAGATCTACCGCTCCCTATTCAACGTCTATGGGATCTGCGAGACCTTGCACACGTCTCTCTTTTCAAACCCCGAAGGCGAGTTCGAGAGCATCATGGGTAAATACAATATCGTGAGGGGCTTGGGGGTCGTGGCCTTCGGCAGAGACCCCGTGTCCCTTGACGCCATCCTCTGCAACCTCGCTGGGTTGGACATCACATCGAATGGAGGCTACATCGACAAGGCAGGGGAGGAGTTCGGCGCCTACGACAGGGAGGCACTCGAAGAGTCGAAGATGAAGGTTGGAAGCTGGCTCTCACACTAGTCTCTCCATTTTTTCCTTGAAACCACTCAGATGCTGATTCTATGAGGATAAAAGTTGGATCTTCACATTCAACGGTCTCCCCTCCTCTGAAACATGGATTCCCCTTTTTATCATCCCACCCGCGCGCCTCACCCATGGCTGACTCCTACACCTGCCGTCGATGCAGGCGCATCGTCCGAGCTGAACTCTATGGGGAGAAGAACGGCCTCAGGTACTGGGGGCTGAAGAAGTTGAAGCTATGCCCCGTATGTGCGTTATGATTGTGAGTCGCAGACATTAAGAGATACTTCTAGACCTCTGGAGGTTTTCAAGTATCTCCTCGAACTCCTCCCTTGAGATCTCACCCTTGGCGTACCTTCCACGCGCTGACTCAAGAGGCGTCTCCCTGTACCTTCGACGGTATCTCGGGCGAGGCCCCCACCAGAAGAACCATCCACAGCCAGCGATCAGGATCAGCCAGAACCACGACCCCATGCCGGTCCCCCACCACATCATCAAACTAACCACTGTAGAGACCCTGAGAACGGCGGAACATATACCTTGACGATAATCACCCACCGCGCGCGTAGATTAACGATACGGAATCACCGATTCCTCAGTGAACTCAGGAGTATCCCTCATCGAGCACAATCGTCCCCCTGTCGTACCGGAACCAGACAAACCCGTCGCCCACGACCAACAGGACCGCTGCGACATACCCGCGCCTCAAAGCATACCCTTAACTACAGACAGACCATCGAGCCCAGCCCGTACAAAGATGTTACGAACTCGTGAAGCAGATCAGCCTATCATAACCATTTATATGACGAGAGATCCATCTCAGGATTCAATAAAGGATTCACCCATCAATTAATTTCATCTGAACCTACCCCTAAAACCCACCCCACGACACAGAAAAATACTTAGTTCTACGAAGAAATAAC
>JAUVYU010000102.1 GCA_030602935.1 Candidatus Bathyarchaeota archaeon
GGTCGATCATAGCCATGTAGGTCTCCCTGACCCCGGAGACGGTGCTGGGGTAGGCGGAGTTGATGGACCCTGCGGCCTGCTTGCCGGTTCCGGTGAAGTCGACCAGGAACTCGTCGTCTGTGATCTTCACCTCCACCTTCACGGGTATCGGGTCGTCCGTGATGCCGTCGTCGTCGATCCAGTCCTCTGCCTTGAAGGTCCCCTTCGGGAGATCCTTCAACTTGAGCCTAGCGTACCTCTCTCCATCCTCCAGCAGCTTGTCCATGGCGTACAGGACGGTGTCCAAACCGTATTTCTCCACCAGCCGGTTCACCCTCCTCCCCGCCACCCTCAGGGAGGCCACCTGGGCGGACATGTCGCCGAGGACGAAGTCGGGCATCCTGGAGTTGTACTTTATGATCTCGATGATGCTGCGGTTCGGCTTCCCCCCGTCGTAGAGCTTGACGCACGGGTACTGGATCCCCTCCTGGTAGATATCGGTGGAGTCAGAGGTCCAGCTCCCGAAGTGCATCCCTCCGACCTCGATCCAGTGGCCCTTCGCCACCGCGAAGCCCAGCCTTCTATCATCGTGGAAGATCGGCATTATCAGCGTGACGTCGTTCAGGTGTGTCCCAGATTCGTATGGGACGTTGCTCACGAAGATGTCGCCGGGCAGGATGTCCTCCTCCCACATCTCCACCACCTCCTTGGCGGCGAAGTCGAGCACCCCGGTGAAGCCCGGGATGCCGGGAGCCTGGGTCACCAGGTTCTCGCCCGGGGCGTCGATGATCCCCACGGCGTAGTCCAGGACCTCGTAGATGACGGGGCTCTTCGCCGTCCGCCCCCACGCGTAGAACATCTCCTCGGAGGCAACGATCAAGCCGTTCTTGATGATCTCCAATGTAAAGGGGGATATCTCGCTCTTTCCTGTCATGCTTTCACGCTCCTAATGACGATGTTCCCAAACCTATCCACGGACGCTCTCTGCTCATGGAGGACGATGATGGTAGCCGTCGGGTCCTCCAGAATCGCCGGGCCCGTCAGGTCGAATCCCGCACCGAGCAGAGTCCTGTCGTAGACGGGGATCTCCTCGTATCCTCCGTTTATGTACACCCTCCTATCCGTGAGGAGCGGATCATCTCTTCCGGATTCGTTCCCTGGAAGCTCCATGAGCTCCAGTTTCTGGACCCTCTTCACCCCCACGACGTGGAAGTTCACGATCTCGACGGCGTCGTCAGGCAGCTTGAACTCGTACTCCCTCTCATGCGTCTCGTGGAAGCTCTCCAGGATGGTCTTGACGTCCTCTGAGTTGAGGACCCCGTAGGGTATCGAAACCTTGACTGTGTGCTCCTGTCCATAGTACCTGATGTCAGCGTACCTCTCCACGACCACGGCTCCCTCGATGCCCTCCGAGCGGAACATCTCGGAGATCTCCTCCTCCAGCTCGGTGTAGAACCTGTTGAGTGTCTCCAGGATGTCCGGGGCGTCAAGCCGGACGATGTAGGTGTGTATGGAGTTGTGGCGCACGTCGGTGTTCAGCATGCCCCACGCTGAGAACACCCCGGGAGGTATGGCTGGGACGACGATCTTGCCGATCTCAAGCTCCCCTGATATGAAGGGTGCGAACATCGGACCGGAGCCACCGTAGGCTATCAGTGTGAAGTCCCTCGGGTCGTATCCCCTCTGGACCGAGACCAGATCTATGGCGTAGGCCGCGTTCTCGTTGGCCAGCTTGATTATCCCCTCCGCGGCCTCTTCGAGACCCGTGTCGAGCTCGCTGGCAATCCCTTCGATCGCCTTCAGCGCCAGCTCCTTGTAGATGGGCAGATCGCCAGCGAGAAGGTGCTCGGGGTTCAGCATGCCGGTGACCACGTAGGCGTCGGTGAGAGTGGGTTTATCTCCACCCCTGCCGTAGCAGACGGGTCCGGGGTCGGCACCCGCAGCCCGGGGACCTACTCTTACTCTTCCCACCTCGTCGATCCAGGCGATGCTGGTCCCGCCGTTGCCTATCTCCACCGTCCTGACGACGGGCACCATGATGGGATATCCAGGCCTGAACCTGTCCCGCTCGACGTAGTACTCGGTGGTGACCTCCGGGTTGAGTCCCTCGACCAGCGAAGCTTTTGTGGTCGTGCTTCCCCCGTCGAGGGTGATTATGTCATTCTCTCCGATAGCCTCTGCGACGCCGAGGGCCCCGATGACCCCCGCCACGGGTTCCGATTCGACGGTGTATATCGGGTACTTCCGGGCGAAGTCGAAGGAGACCATCCCCCCGTCGGAGGTCATCGCCATGCACTTTCGGGGGTCGTCCGTCAGTGAGTCCTGAAGCCTGCTCAGATAACTATCCAAGATCGGTAAGACGTACGCGTTCAGCGTGGCCGTCGAGAATCTCTCGTACTCCCTCCACTCCCTGGTCACCTCGTGGGAGAGGACGACGGGCACGTCGTGTTCGCTCCGTATGATCTCACCCGCTCTCCTCTCGTTCTCGGGGTTCACGTACGAGTTGAGAAAGGAGACGCAGATGGCGTCGACACCCTGTTCGACGAGGTTCTTGGAGGCCTCCTCTACCTGTTCCCTGCTGAGCTCCTTCAGGATCGTGCCGTCTGCCAACGTTCTCTCATCGATCTCCAGACGGAGGTGCCTGGGGACGAGGGATTCGGGCTTCCTGTACTTGAAGTTGTACATGTCCCGGCGGTTCCCCCTCTGGATCTCAAGGACGTCCCTGTGCCCTCTGGTGGTGATCAGGCCTACGTTTACTCCCTTTCTCTCTATTATGGTGTTTATGACGACGGTCTGCCCGTGGATTATCTGCTCTATCTCCCTCTGGGCGATGTTGCTCCTCTTGATGCAGTCAACGACTCCCTCCGAGAGCTCTCTCGGGGTGGTCTCGACTTTCACCCACTTCAGGTCTCTGGTGGTGCTGTCGTATGCGACGAGGTCGGTGAAGGCTCCACCGATGTCGATGCCTACTCTAAACTTCGAGTCCATTAATTACTAGAACCTTCTTTGATATATTATAATTAACGACCAATAAAATGAATTACCCAGAATTTAACTGGTTTCTTGGAGCACTTTTTTTAGCACGTTTTTTCATTATTTTTTCTTGTGTCGAAAAATATAGTGAAAAACGTTATAAAGTTTCTTTGAAAAATGAAGTCGGTGCATTATATGCCAAAATGGTATGAGTTCGAGCTTGGAAAAGCCGCGGACATTCTGGTGAAGGACCTTTTCAAGCTGAAAGAGGGAGAGACCATGGTGATCACGGCGGACACAGAGTCAGATGAGAGGGTCGTGAACGCGACCGCAAGGGCCGTATTCGCCGCCGGAGGGAAGCCCATGGTCATATGGCTGGCATCCCCCCTGGGAGTTGGGAAGGCGGCCGACCCGATGTTCCCGACAGAGTCTCTGGCTGGAGCGCTGATCGGTGCGGACTGCTGGGTCGAGTATAACAATCAGTGGATATTCTACTCGAGCGTCTACGACCGGATTATGAAGGAGAACAAGAAGCTCAGGTACAGCTGCCTCGTCGGCATGAACGTCGACATGATGGTGAGGACCATAGGCAGAGTCGACTACCCCGCGCTGAAGGAGTTCCTCGACAAGCTGACCGAGATAGCTAAAGACGCGGATGAGTTCCGGATCACGACGCCCGCAGGCATGGATGTGACGTTCAAGCCAACGAAGGAGAGAAGAGCCGGCTATGCTCTAGGCTACGCTGACACACCCGGTGCCCATATGATGTCAGGGCAGGTCTACTGGGGCATGGATCCCACGACCCTCAACGGAAAGATAGTCTTCGACGGTTCGGTGAACCCACCGCTGGGCCTCATCAATGTTCCCATAGAGTTGACCATCGAGAACGGTGACGTCGTCGCCTTCGGGGAGGGCAACGACGCTGTGAAATACGAGGCTTGGCTGAGGGCCTTCGACGATCCGAACATGCTCAAGATAGCTCACATCTGCCCCGGATTCAACCCTGGGGCCAAGCTCACTGGAGACGTCGTGGAGGACGAGAGGATCTGGGGTTCCGTGGAGTTTGGCATCGGCAACATGGCTTGGAGGTCTGCAGCGTCCCACTCCGACGGGATCTGCCTCAATGTCTCGATCTGGTTAAACGGGGAACAGATCCTGGATAAGGGAAAATGCGTGCATCCAGAGCTCGCAGAGCTAGCCAAGAAATTGGGGAAAGCGTAAACCCCCCTTTTTTATGAAAATCTTTCTCTAACACGTTTGGGCAAGTATTATATAGAAATTTATTATCTAGTCGATAGGTAACAAGAAATGTCTACCTCAAATAGAAATATGATGTACGTTGGAATCGTTGTTGTAATCGCATTAATTGCTGGATACTGGTGGATGACTCAATCGGCACAAGAACCGGAGCCTGGACCTGGAACGCAGCCTGAACCAATATTCTACCGGAGTACCTGGGCGTGGC
>JAUVYU010000076.1 GCA_030602935.1 Candidatus Bathyarchaeota archaeon
AAGTTAGGATGTTCATAGTGTCGAATACGAAGACGGCAACGGCGTCATCAACGATCATTCTCCCAGCTTGGCGGTAGAGTTCAACGCGCTTATCGTAATCCGTCTCTAAATACGATTCATCCATGATGGCGTTTAGTTCCGGATTGTAGTAGTAACCCCAGTTGTAGAAACCATAGTCTGTTATGTTCGTCGAACCACCGCTGGCTCTATACATGGGCTCGATGAAGCCAATAGGGTCTGCATAGTCGGGCCACCAGTAGAGACCGGCTAGATGATGAGCATCGTTCACATCGCCTGAGCCAGGACGCACAGCTTCGCAAAGAATAGCCCAAGTCGTTTCGTGAAGATTTATCTTCACTCCGATTTCGGCTGCATTTGCCTGTAAGACCTGTGCGACCCTACGTGACTCGTCTCCTTGGAACCAGTATTCTAGTTCGATGTCCTCCGGCTCATAACCCGCTAGCCTGATTAAATCTTCAGCTTTTGTTAGATCCATAGTATATTGTGGGCAGTCGGGATCCCAGCCCCAAAGGGCTTGGGGTATCGGTCCACGTGCCTGTGTGCCTATTCCCTGCCTTATGGTTTCTATCGTTCCGGCGTAGTCATACATATATGAGACGGCCTGCCTTACCAACAAGTTATCCAGTGGAGGCTTCTGAGTATTCATGAAGATCATGTAGTTTGTGAGACCCTGAACAATCTCAACGTTTATACCAGCCGTTCCTTCGATGCCTAATGCGTCTTCAAGGCCCAGGCCACCAATGTCAAGGCTTCCTTCCTCAAGTCTTAGCCGCCTAATAGCCGACTCTGAAATGATGGGCATATATATCTTATCTACATGGGGGTCCTCCCATCCACCCCAATAGTCTGGATTCTTGACGAGTGTGACGTGATCCTCTTGGACCCATTCATCAAGCATGTAGGGACCAGTACCAACCATATTCTCCTTCAAGTACTCATGAGCCCAGGGATCTTCAGCGGTTGCATGTTCCTGTACTAATTCTCTATCGACGATGAAGGTTCCCCACTGGGAAGCCAGAGCGTAGATGAATGGGGAGAATGGATTCTTCAAAGTGATGTTCACAGTGTAGGCGTCGATAACGGAGCTTGCGTCGAGATCTATTGGACTGATGACCCATCCAGGTCCGAAACCCTCCTCTTCGTGAAGTGTGATCGACCTTTCGAAAGAGAATAGGACATCGTATGCATTGAGGGTAGACCCGTCGGTGAAGGTGACACCACGTCTAATATGGAAGATATAGCTATAGTCATTATCTGAAATCTCATATGACTCAGCTAGCATAGGTACAAGATTACCGGGATCGTCTTTATCATTTTTAATAAGCGTCTCGTAGACGGGAACTATACATTCATGGGTCGGAGTCGAGTAAGATTCATGCGGATCGAAGGTGATAATAATTCCGCCTCTGGGATAGTTTAGTATAACTTCTACTTCGGGTTCGTCTGGCTCATCGGGTTCGTCTGGCTCATCGGGTTCATCTGGCTCGACCACCTCGCCCAACTTTGTTAAAATTGCGTCAATGCCGGTAGAGAGATCATCAATGTCTTCAGAGAGATCACCAATGACATCAGAGACGTCACCAATGCCCTCTATGCTATCTGCTAGATCTTTTGTATTTTTTGCGATGGGAGCTATGCTCGTGTATGATAGGCCAGAAACTATAAGTGATACTGCTATCAGTGCGATCAGAACATAATCTGTAGTGCTAGTTTCGCTCATTTTTGTTCAACCTGTGAGATTAGATTTATTCGATAGATATATAAAATTATAGTGCGCGCGCGAAGGCGATGAAAACAGTCTCCGGCTCGTCGTCAAGCAGATTCCTGATCATTCTGCCAATGAAATATGACGCCGCTGTGTGGGAACTTGAAGGACCGTGCATGACAGGCCCCAAAACCTCGTTGAATATGCTTATTTTCTTACGCATTGTCTATGATCATCGTCCAAACGTTACTTGTCCCCATATTCTTGGTCGGGAATTTAAGATCGCGCGCGAAAAAAAGGGGAAAGAGGCGGGAGATATCTCCACTGGGGGCAGGGTTCGAATCCCACCGGGCCCGCGCGCGCACGACAGGGAAAAAACCCCTGAAAAATTTGAGAACCTTTTTTAATCTTTTTTCAAGAAATCGAGACCTAATCAGTGTGCAAATGTCCTTATCTAGAGGGATTCAGTGAGGTTTTAGGCCTTTTTGTCACAGCATGTTGAGACATAAAGTCCCTTTTTCCATGGCTTTCTCCTTTTTCCTCATAAGAGGGTTCTTTGTTAAGTTTTGACTGTTGTTTTCTAGCTGGCTTCTCTTCTCAGTATCACTATCGGGTAGTGGTCCACGCCGTCTAGCATGCTCCAGGTGACCTCTGTCAGCCCGACGCCCAGCTTCTCAGCCATGTCCCAGACGGTCCTCCCTGCCCCATGCCTTCTTACCCGGTGGGCTATGTTTGCGAGGGTCAGGGCCCAGTCGGGGTTCAGTGATTCTCCAGCATGGGCGATGGGCGTTGAGCGGGATTTGAATCCAAGCATGCGACCCAACAGGAAGGCGAGGAAGCCCCCGAAGTGGATCAGCCCTCTCACAGGCACGTTTCGGGGTGCGAGGTGCAGGTTTCTCCAGGAGTAGGTTGTGTCTCCGTCCACGATGATGACTGAGACCTCATTCCTCCTGGAGAGCGCCCTGTGGAGCCTCATTGCTTCCTCCTCTGGTTTGCTGAGGGGTAGGCTAACGTATGAGTAGGGGAGGTTGCTTGCGTCTATTCCCCCCTCGGAGTAGTGCCTGAGGGACTGTAGTAAGCCAGCGTAATGTAGTGAGACCTGTTTGTGGACCGCCCCTTCTAGGAGAGGATAGTTTCTGAGCCTTTCCCTCGTTCCATCCTTCAGCTTAGCTAGCTTACCCAAGGGTCCACTCCAGATCCTGCGAGTCCAGAAGGAGACTATTAGACGGGCAGTGATCCCTGATGTAAACTTGGATTCGTCGACGAGGTGACCCATCGCGGTCGATATTGCCTTCTCGGAGACCGTGACGATGTCGCCATCCTGGAGGACTCCTTCAGCGGCCTTTACGACTTCGCTGACATGGTCTGTCCCAGGCCGCCAGTACTTGGTCTTTATCCTGATAGCCTTGAGTCTCAAGGAGGGCCCTCGTCGCAGTTTAGGGATCTGCGTCTGTTACTGATTAGATTTTTCAGGGAATATTAGAAATCGTATCGTTTGTTCAGGTATTCTATGAGCTCGCTCAGCGCCTTCAGGGCCTGCGAGTCGGGGTCGTGATCTATTGGGGCCTTGCCCAACATGTCCGCCATTGCCACGGAGTCGTCATAGGGGATGTAGGCTGCCACTGGGACGTTTAATCCTGCCATGTTCGTCTCAATGAACCGTCTCTCCTCTTCATTTCGGATCTTGTTCCCGACGGCTAGGACCTCCTGAATATCGATCTCCTTTGCCAGCTTCAATGTGCGGCGTACCGTGTCGATTGACTTCATCCTCGGCTCAACGACGACCAGCATGGCGTCCATCCTTCGAGCCGTCCCCCGGCCGAGGTGCTCCAGTCCGGCGACCATGTCCATGATGAGGATCTCATCTCGCTGGATAAGGAGATGCTGCACAAGTATCCTCAGCAAGGCGTTGGCGGGGCACATACAGCCTGCGTCGCCCCCCTTCACCGTCCCCATTATGAGGAGTTGGACGCCGTCGGGTCCGACGACGCCGAAGTTATCCACGATATCGCTGACGGTGGGGGATAGTTTGAACATCTGGCCGTATGATTTCCCGGGGGAGACTCCGGTCTTGTACCTTATGAGCTCCTCATTATCCGATATCGGCAGAATCTTGTCGGCTACCTCTGCGGGTATCCCTATGGACGAGGCCGTGTTGATGTTGGGATCCGCATCCACCACGATGACTTTGTAGCCCTGCCTCGCTAGGAGCCTGGCCAGGGTCCCTGATATGAACGTCTTTCCGACTCCGCCCTTTCCTGCAACAGCAATCTTCATTATACTACACCAGGTTCTTCAATCCTATCTTCTTGGCGATCTCCTCGATAGCCCTGTATGAGGGTGAGTCATCTGGAACATCTAGGAGAGGCTTCCCCGTCATGTTGAATGACTGGACGTTCGAGTCCTCGGGTATGCTTCCCGCAAGCTCGAGTCCGATGTCGTCCGCGGCTTTCTCTAAAACGTCGAGCAGCTGCGGCGGGAACCTGTTTCCGACGAGGTAGGTTTTCTTGACGCCGATATGGACCTCCTCGATGAGCTCCTTGACACGCTTTGCTGTCTCGAACCCCATCTTGGAGGGGTCTGTGACCACAAGCATGATGTCGACGTCTCTATCGGTCCTACGGCTCAGGTGTTCTATGCCCGCCTCCATGTCCAGCAGGGATATCGAGTAGTTCTTGGTCAGTGTGTCGAGTATCCTCGTCAGCACGTTGTTCACGTAGCAGTAGCAGCCTTCCCCCTCTGAGCGGCCCATCGCCAGGAGGTCGAACCTGTCGCTCTCAATGAGGGTCTGGAAGACCCAGGCCTCAAGGAGGTCCTGCTTCGGAGTGGTGGGGGAGAGATCGCCCCTCTCGATCTGGTCCTTCATGTCCTTGGAGACCTGGCCGACAGTCCTACTCAGCTCGACCCCCAAAACGTCAGGAAGGTTAGTGGCTGGGTCAGCGTCGACGACGAGCGCGACCTCATCTGTGTTCTTGATGATCCACTTGAGCAGCAGAGCTGTGAGGGTCGTCTTCCCAGTTCCACCTTTCCCTGAGACCGATACGACAATCTTCTTTGACATCTTAGACCTCTGACGGACGATAGAAGAAAAATGTTAGGTAATCACTCGGACTCAGGAGGCCATTTCTCGTCGATGTAGCCTGCGATGCCCGACGAATCCATGGGTCCCACGATCACGTTCCAGCCTGAGGCCTCCTGGATCTCCCCGCTGAGCCGTGCAGCCCTCCCAGGAATGATGAGATTCCTGTGTTTTACCAAGTCTCCGACATTGAACTCCTTTATCGCCTCAGCAACGGTTTCGGCAGTCATCTTCCTTCCGGCGACGGCGCTCTCAACAGAGATGCCCTCTGAGTCAACCACCACAAGGTAGCAGTCAACTTTCGCCGACTCGATGTCAGCTGCCACGGTGTAGTAGGTGAGCGCGAAGTTTGTAGTTAGGAGGACCGGCGAGTTCTCGTCCGGCTCCCCGAAGGGTATAACCTCAGATTCTACTGCGACTGGCTTCCGTGGGTCGGTGTATATGTTCTGCCTCAGGATGACTA
>JAUVYU010000095.1 GCA_030602935.1 Candidatus Bathyarchaeota archaeon
CCGAAGGCGATCTTCATCCCCGAGGGCTCCCTCACCACCATCTCATCGATCACCACCTTCGGGGCAGTCTTCACGACCACTCCGGTGCCCCCGATGACGTTGGCGCTCCCCGGTAGTATCTGGACAGTGGTGATCCCCGCCTTCAAGGCGGCCTCCAGCCCCCCCACATCTGCGTTGGCCTTGATCCCGTCCAGGGCCCTCATGTGAGGCGTCGCCGGGTCCGTGGCCTCGTTCCCGTCGCTCCCCGCCCAGCCTATCTTCTCCTCCGAGATCCCTATGTGGCAGTGAGCCTCGACGAGCCCCGGCATCACCACCTTCCCGGAGACGTCGATGACCTCAGCGTCATCTGGAACCTTGATCCTCTTACCCACCTTCACGATTTTACCGCCGTCAACGAGGACCGTCCCCCCGTCGATGACGCCCTTCGTAATCGTGTAGATCTTCCCACCCTTAATCGCGAGCATGATAATCCTCCCATAATAGCTGTCATCAACAACTAAATGATTTTCCTTCTCCCCCCGTCACCCCTTTATAATTCATCGCCCACCTCGAAGAAGTATGAAGTTCGAGCAGGCCCTGGGCCTCCTCTTCTTCGGCCTCACCCTCACCGCCTACGCCGTCCTCTTCTACCTGGGGCGGAGGTGGAGGCGCGAGTTCGAGGCGAGGGGAGTCACCTACTGGCAGGCCCCGAAGGAGGAGCGCCTCCGGGAGCTCACGGACGACGTCTTCCGCCCCAGGCTCTTCGCCGCCTTCTACGGCCTCGCCTACTTCGCCAACGGCTACATGAAGATTACATTCTCCATGTGGGCCCCCCTCTACCTCCTCCAGGTCCGGGGGGTCTCCACGTTCGACGCCGCCCTCTTCCTGGGGCTCGTCTACATGTCCTGGCAGTGGAAGATGTTCATAGGCCTCCTCTCCGACGGCTTCCCCGTCACCTTCAGGGGCAACACATACCGGAGGCTCCCATACTTCCTCGCCGCCGGCCTCCTCAGCCTCATCGCCCTCCTCGGCTTCCTCACAACCGATCCCACCAGCGTCCCCGTCTGGAGCACATTTTTTCCCCTCTGCCTCGCCATGACCACCGCCGGCGCCCTCTTCGACATAGCCGCCGACAGCTTCGCAGTGGACGTGACGCCCCCCGAGTACCACGCCCGGGTGCTAGGCGGGGTGAACACCTTCGGGATGGCCGTCGGCGGGGTCGCAGCCAGCCTCATCTCCCCCTACCTAATCTCCGTGGGCAGCTACTGGCTCGTCTTCATGAGCGGGGGGCTGGCGGGTATGCTCGCGTTCTCGTTCCTCTTCCTCAAGGAGCCGAAGCTGGAGAAGGAGCGCCTCTTCAGCAGGGAGGCTATCGCCTTCACATTCACCGAGAGGACAGTCCTCGTCGCCTCCCTCCTCATGGTCGGCACCGCCATCGGCACCCGCCGGCTCAGCAATCCCACCGGGGGGATGTTCACCCTGGTCATGAACGAGATCGTCGGAGGATTCACGCCCACCACGGCGGGGAACATAGCCGTCGTCACCCTCCTCGCCGGGATCCCTGCATCCATCGTCGGCGGCTGGGCGGCCGACAAATGGGGGCACAAGCGGGTCTACACCCTCACAGGGATCGTCATGATGCTCTCCGGCTACCTCTGGATGACCCTGAAGCCCGGGATGACGGCCTGGTTCGTCACCCTCGCCATAGTCTCCAACTTCATCGAACGGATAAACTCCGGAGGCAGGTATGCCCTCATGGCCGACGCGACGCCCCTCGCCCTCTCCGCCACCGTCTTCCAGATGTACATGTCCTTCAGCTGGGTGGGGAACATCCCGGCGTCGATAATCGTGGGGTACCTGCTCCCCAGGAACATCCCCCTACTCTTCGCCGTCCTCTCCAGCTTCACCCTGGTGCCCCTGTTCCTAGTCCGCTACTTGGAGCCCTACGAGGCTGCCAAGGCAGTCACCGTGTAGCCTAGAGGTCTACGACTCCCAATCCGTCGACGTTGTTCACCGAGGTCCCGTACGGCTCCGAGAGCTTCGCCATAATACCTATGATCTTGTCCGCCAGCTCCCCCCGGGCCAGCATCGGTCGCCCCCTCTGGCTCCGGGACTTCTTCCAGCCCAGCTCGATGGGGTAGAGCTTCAGCTCGTCCAAGGCGTCACCGTCAAACCTCATCCGGGGGACGACACTTATCCAGTACTTCTCGTCGTCCCCGAACCACGAGGGCTTCCGCCTCCCCGGAATGGGCTTGGGCTTGGTCCGGACATCGTAGGCGTCCGCCGGGGTCCCGCTGTAGGGGTCCAGCTTGTACCTGGCGTAAAAGTCGGCAGGCATCCTCTCCACCGTCTGGTTCTGGAAGATGAAGTCGCCGAGGCTGTAGAAGATGGGCCTCCCCTCCCGAATCTCGATGCCCCTCATCGCGTGGTGGCCGTGGCCGATGACCGCGTGAGCACCGGCGTCAACGGCGGCCCGGGCGAACTCCTCCATGAACTCCGCGGGGCGCTCGGTGTCCCGCCAAGCACCCTCATGGGCGTGGAGGCTGAACAGCACCCAGTCGGCCTGGCGGGCCGCCTCCCGTATCGACTCCAGGTTCCCCTCCAGGTCCGACTTGTTGGCCTTGGTATGGGACCCCACGTCCTCCCCGGCGACGTACTTGGTCCTTAGAAAGTGGAACTCGCCGGGGTCCTCGGACTGGACGACACCGTCGATCCCCAGCTCCTCCGATACCTTCCTGATCCTCTCCAGCGTCTCCGGCCTCACCTCGTACCACGTCTCGTACCTGAGGGGGTTCAGCCCTGGCCTCCCCCTCATGTCCCTCCTCGAGTCTCCAGCCTTCCCGAAGGGAGCGAACGTCGAGCAGGCAGCGATCAGCGCCACCCTCCCCTTCGCTGTGTCCAGGTAGGCTGGAGCCCTCGCCTCGGCGAGGTCCCTCCCGGTGCCGGCGTAGGTGACCCCCGCGGCCTCTAGGTAGGCCTTCGTCGCGAAGAGCCCCCCGTAGCTGTAGTCGAGGCTGTGGTTGTTGGCGGTGGAGAACAGGTTGTATCCCATCCAACGGAGCTCGCTGATGATGGAGGGGTCGGCTCTGGTGTAGGTGCCGCCGGACTGGGCGGCCGGGTAGCAGTCCTCCTCGTAGTCGTGGAGGAGCATCTCGTGGTTGGTGAACGCGACGTCCGCGGAGCGGATCATCTCCACGAGCTCCATGAAGTCGGGCTCCGAGTGGACCGACTGCCTCATGGTTATTAGCGAGTCCCCCGAGGCGACAAGGGTGATCTCCTTTGTCATGGATCTATCTCTGTCGGATCCCGGGTTAAGGTTTGTGAGGACTGTCAGCCTCTCTGGCCGAACTTTTCCCAGCTGACGATCTCAGCCAGTGGCTTGCGGCCTCTGGGAGCGGGCTCCTCGTCGGGGTAGCCCAGCGGGGTCTGAACTATCACCTCCAGCTCCTCCGGGGCGCCCAGGAGCCCACGAGCCTCCTCGTTCCTCCGCATCATGCCCATCCAGCAGGTCCCCAGCCCCAGGTCTGCCGCCGCTAGCACAAGGTGCTCGAAGGCGATCCCCATGTCGTTGTAGTAGTAGGATGCCTGAGTCCTGCGGTCCACCAGCCCCACGATCATCACCGGGGCCTTCGCCGCCCACCCCTGCCCTCCAGCCAGTGCAGCCCTCATCCCCTCGTCCTGGATGACGATGAAATGCCAAGGCTGCCTGTTCCCTCCGGAGGGGGAGATACGGGCGGCCTCAAGAACCTTGATGATGGCCTCTCTGGGCACGGGGTCGGACTTGTACTTCCTGACGCTCTTCCTCCTCTCGATTAACTCGAAGAACTCCACCTGACAACACTCCATGGAGGGATCTGATCCTCAGAGATAAGATATTATTGAGCGTCACTGTCCGCAGGCTAGGGATTCACGAAGAACGATGATATCTCCGATGTCTCCACCCCGAGGCCCAGCTCCACGGCCTTCCTGTAGATGAGGTGGACCACGGCGGCCGACTGGATGTGGGTACCGTCGCTTTCGAAGACCGTTATCTCCGAGTCGTCCTCCCTGCCAGGCTTGACCCCCGCCACCACCTCCCCGATCCTCCAGATGTCCCCCCTGTCCAGGGCTCCAGCCTCCAGTGAACGAGCGACCTCCCCTATGGAGAAACACTTCTCACTGTCCACCACAACCTTCCCCGCCCTCCTGAAGACCTCCACGTCCATCTCGGCCTTCATGGGTCCGTCAGCCCCCATCCCACTGATATGAATCCCCTCCCTGAGCCACTCCCCCCTCACCACCGGCTCCTGGGCGTAGGTCGCTGTGACGAGCACGTCGGAGCCCCTCACCACCTCCTCGGGGCTGTCGCAAGCTACCACGTCGACGCCGATGATCTCCCCCATCACCTTGGCGAACTCGTCGTCCCTCCTCCTCCCGGAGTGGGAGTAGACGACGTTGAAGTCCCGGACCTCCGCCAAGCAGACCAGAGAAGCCCTCCCGATCCTCCCGGTGCCGATGACCCCCACCGCCTCGACGGATGTCTTCCCCATGTAATTCGCCCCAATGGCGGCGGCCGCTCCAGTCCGCAGGCCCCCTGAGTCTATC
>JAUVYU010000162.1 GCA_030602935.1 Candidatus Bathyarchaeota archaeon
CACGAGGTCGAAATAGGGCCCCAGCGTCTTGACCAGCCTCGTCTCCGCTACCTCCTCGGGGGGCCCCTGCACATTCTCCTCCTCCAGCATGCGCAGATTATTAAGCACCAGAACCTGCCCGGGCACGAGCCCGTCGATCAACGACTTGGCCTCATCCCCCAGGATGTCATCCGTGTACCGCACCCTGTCGTTCAGGTACATCTGCAGGACACGGGCATGCAGCTCTAGGGACGAGAAGTCGTACTTCCCCGGACGACTCTGATGAGCCCCCAGGACGACCTTGGCCCTCTTCAGCTCACGGAGGGTCCCCAACGTAGCGACGATACGAGACGCATCCAGGATACGCTTTGAGGCCGGATCAAGGGGGACATTAACATCGACACGCAGAAAAATGGTCTTCCCCTCGACCTCCACGTCATCAAGAGTAAGGAAATCGAAGACCAAGGCAGACCCCGCAATCCTCGGAGATTAAACGCCTGCCGATATAAAACTACTGGACAAAAGGCTCTGTCCTCTGATGAAAGAAGGGATGAGGAAAGGAAAAAAATCAGCTGAATCTCAGCGGGTCGAAGGGCCTCAGCATGGGGCTGGTCTCACCGCTGGTGATGGTCTCCGCCAGGAGCCGGCCCACAGCCGGTACCATGGTGATCCCGTAGTCGTAGTACCCGCATGTGACGTAGAGCCCCTCGTCGAGCCTCCCCACGGCCGGCTTGTCGTCGGGGGTCCTGTCGCAGATCCCCGTCCACTGCCTGATGATGTTCAGGTTCCGGAGGACGGGCATGATGGGGACGATCTCGTCTGCGAAGCTGTTGAGGAACTTCGAGGTGGTCTCCACGAGGTCGTACCCGGGCTCCATCCAGTCGATGGTCCCCATTATCTCCCCTCTCATGGTCTGGGTGACCTGGAAGTGGGTTGAGGGCCTCTCCACGGTGGGCCCGAAGAAGGGCCGCACGGGCTCGGAGATGAGGACCTCCTTCCGCATCGGCGTCATGGGTATCTTGTAGCCCAGCTGCTCGGTGAGGTCCGAGGAGCGCTCTGCACAGGCCACCACCACGTTTTCTGCTTCGTACTCTCCCTTCTCTGCGGTGACCTTGTAGCCGTTTGATGTCTTCTCTATCTTCGTGACCTTGTTCTGCTTCTCCACGGTGCCCTTCATCTTGCGGATGTTCTCCACGTAAGCCCAGACTACTCCGAAGGGGTGGGCGTTGGCCTCGCTGCGTGAGTAGAAACCTGAGATGATGCTCTCGGGGTCCATGTAGGGCCACCTGCTGTGGATGTCTTCCGGTGTGAGCTGGACCTCGTCCAAGCCCAGGGATCTAAAGTGCTTGTGGTGCTCGTTGAGCGTCTTGAGGTCCTCCTCGTCCTTGGCGACGATGAGGCATCCGCTCTTCCTGTAGAATGTGTTGATCCCAGTCTCGCTTGAGAAGTTGGCGTGGAGCCTTAGGCCCTCCTTGGCGAGTTTGACCAGGTCCTCGTTCCCGTTCCCAATCGCGTAGGGGTTCCGGGCTTTGAGGACGCCGACGTTCCTGCCGGTGGACCCAGCGTTGAGGTAGTCTCCCTCCAGGACGTGGGCTTCACGGCCCCTCTTCATGAGGTTGTATGCGACGCTGAGGCCCATGGCCCCGCCGCCGATGACGATGGTCTCGTATTTTGGCATCCTCATTCCTCCGGTATCTTGATGGCCCGCACCTCGTATGAGAGCGCGGGGTCGTCCATCTCGACGGTGACCACCCATCGGGGGTAGGCGTCTCCCTTCGCCTGATATGTGGGGTTCACTATCTTTCCCTCGCCTACGGTCTTCCCAGACCTGTCCTTTAGCTGGACTGTCATGCCGACCTTGGGCGCGGGGAGGACCTCGTATGGCATGGTGACGTAGCCCTTTCCGTCCTTGATCTGCTGGAGGAATATGGAGAGACCTGGGCAGACGGCGACGCATAGGGTGCAGCCTGAGCACTTCTCCCAGTCGACTTTGCCGAGGGTGCAGAGGCCCTCCTTCTCTATGGCGTCCAGCCTGCATACGAAGGCGCAGGGGTTGCACGGTATCTCCTCGACGCACTCGATGAGGGCCACTCGCTTCTCCTTCACCGTCTCCTCCGGGGGTAGGACGCCGAGTTCCTCGAGTTCATCTTTTCTATGGTATCCCCTCTGCAGGGCGTTCAGTTCTTCCATTGACATCTAGTTGAACACCTCCTCTATGTTCTCCACTGTAATCTCCTCTATTGCGGCTTTTAGACGTGTACTGAAGGGCGAGCCCCTATCCTCTTCGAGGGCATGGGTGTACTCCTCGATCTTCGCCGTGACACCCTCGTCACCCCTTCCCAGTGCCTCTGTGACGTATAGGCCGGCTAGCCCTCCCTCTAGTACCGCTGTTGTGGCCTCCTCGATGCTTCCGCAGTCTCCGGCGATGTAGGCGTTCTCTGCGAAGCGGTACGTCTTGTCCCTTATGGGGACCATGCCCCCGAGGATGCCGTTGTTTACCATCTTGGGGTTGAAGAGCTGCACTAGGTCGTAGGCGGGGTTGAGACCGACTCCGATGCAGATGAAGTCGCAGTCCACCTTGAACTGGCTGCCCTCTACAGGCGAGTAGTCGGGGTTGAGCCTGGTAATGATGGCGCCCTCCACCTCGTCCTTGCCGAGGGCTTTCACGATTATGTGCCTCGTGACGTTTGGGACGCCATGTCGCTGAATCTTCGCCGCGTGGACGAAGTAGCCCCTCACCCTCCTGAAGCTGGGTGCGTAGACTCCTATGACCTCGATCCCTGCCTGGATGAGGTGGTAGGCTACTATTAGAGCGACGTTCCCTGTTCCCAGGAGGATGCCCCTGTTCCCTGGCTTGACGCCGAACACGTTGAGCAGGGTCTGGACCTCGCCGGCGCCGTAAACCCCTGGGATGTCGTTGTTCTCGAATACCAGGGTCTTCTCGTAGGCTCCGGTTGCGACGAGGTACTTCTTCGCTTTGACCTTGAGGGTGGCGTTTCCGGGGCGTTTCAGGAGCATGACGTTCTCGTTGGGGTAGTAGCCGACGGCGCTCGTCTCCGTGAGGACTTTCACGTTGGGGAGCTCCGTGAGCTGGGTTATCATATGTTCACCCAGCTTGAACCCACGCTTGCCCGCCGCGTACTTGACGTCGCTGAAGAATGTGTGGGTCTGCTTGAGGAGCTGGCCGCCGAGGCGGTCCTTGTCGTCGACTATTATGATGTTGGCGCCCCTCTGGCCGGCCTCTATGGATGCCTGCATTCCGGCTGGTCCGCCTCCTACGACGAGGAAGTCGGTCTCCAGGGTTCCCTCGCTCCCCATCGTTGTGGGGGCTGGTCCCGGCAGGCCTTTCTTGAATGCGCCGAGGCCTGTGAGCTCCCTCATGACGGTCATTGCGGGCTTGTAGATGAAGCTGGGTCTGGTCATCAGCCTCATGTAGACTGCCGGTGGGAGCTTCATCAGGTTGAGGATCGGGTTCAGGTAGTCGGCTGGGTACTTTTGGCGTTTTATCTGCATGCCTTCCTTGCACATGGCGACGCAGGTTCGGACGTTGGGGACGTCGTCGACCTCCATCATGCATGCTGAGCATCTTCCGATGGCGCAGAAGAAGCCTCTGGGCCTTCGG
>JAUVYU010000071.1 GCA_030602935.1 Candidatus Bathyarchaeota archaeon
GGCTCACATGGGCATTCAGATGGAGGTACTTCTCAATAGCAAGGGCCATGGGTTTCGTCACACGAGCTGAAACGACCAAGGACTCAGGGTTCTTCATTTTTATAGACTCCAGTTTACTGTAGTAAATGCTATATGGCGAAACAGTAAAGTGGTTTTTATGAAAGAATTCGCAAGTTCGCAAAAGGAGGAATAATAAAAACGTCCAAATTGTCCTATAAGACAAAACTCAGTTCCGATCTTGAAATAGTCATAGCTTTATGGAATCATGGGCAACTATCCCCTGAAGAAATTAGTGAGAAAGCCGACATAAATTTATCAACCTTCTACAGAGACAGAAAAATATTAATCGAAAAAGAGGTTATTTACAAAATAGAAGACAAATATGTCATATGGACATATGGGGAAATAGATAGAATCATCGAAGAAGCCCTTAAAAAACTCAGCGAAGAATACATTCAAGTAACTTTATTACAGATCGCCAGTAAAGTAGGTAAAACGCCAGAAGAAATCAAGAAAGCCGCATTTCGCTTTGCACGTAAATATGGTTTAGAGATAGAAGCTTTTCCCATCCTGAAAAAAGATATGTCTATAGACCAATGATGTCACCAAACTTCCTAAGCCTAGAAAAGATTTGAGAATAACAAAAGGGTGAAGGCTATATCGTAGCCTTTTTTGGGGGTCCCGTGAGTTCCTCTATTTCTTTCCACGTCTCGGGGGCTATGTCCTTCAGAATCCTGTACTTCCCTATCATTTGCACGGCTATGTTCTTGACATATTCGACCTCGTCCCTGAGGTCGGCGACTTTGCCCTCGAGCCTGGATCTGTCGCCCTTAGCGTTGCCCGCCCGCGCCTGCAGTGTCTCAATTTCTCCGTCTAGTTCTAGGAGTTTTTCCTTCGCCTTATCACGTTCCTCACGTGCCATGCTGAGGGCGACCTTGATGTCCTGAATATCTGTCTGGTCGGCGCTCCTGAACACCGTCAGGAAAGGCTCGATCCGGACGTATTGGCTCAGGAGGAAGCCCTTGCCCCGGCTCAGATATTCTGAGGAGACCGGAGTTTTATGCCCCATGAAAGCCTGAGCCAGTCCCGGGTCTAGCCCCGCGCTAGTGCAACCGGTTCTGAACAGGTGCCTGAACCTTTTACCCCTCAAAGGATTGGGTTTGCCTTCTTCTGTCACCCCCATAGTCAAGGCGACGTTCCTGAAGTTATCGTTCAGGACCTCAGTATTCATCACCCTGCTGAACTTGTTCATCCAGATAGGGCTACCTCCCGCCGCGCCTTCACGCTCCTGAAGGATATACCGGCGGACGTGCTCGGTGGCCTCCTTGCTGAAGAACGTTTTGAAAGGCTCGCCAGATTTCGATCTGTTACCCTCCCAGAACAGGCGTCTTTCGCCCTCTTGCTCCCACACCCAGTCCACCGTGAGCTGGAACAGATCCGTCGGGTCCTGACCCGTCGAGTACAGGGCTAAGACAATCCCCTGATCCCTGAAACTCAGATTCCCCAGAAATTGCTGAAGCAGGGGAGTATCGACATATATCTCCCCGTTCTCCTCGTCGTACTTGTAGATGCCCAGCTTGGAGTCTGCCTTCCGCGCTTCCCCGGTTTCACGGTTGGGCATCCTCCACTTCCCGAACGCCACCTTGTTGTGTGAGTAGAAGCCACGCAGTCGACCGACATAGGTCACCGCCGTATTCTGGCTGACCGTATGAGGCTCCGATACACCCTCTTTGTTGATCCTCATCCGCGGGTCATAGTCCTCCACGGCACCTCCTTGGAGCCAGTTGTACCATCTCATCAGGCGGGACTTGGCCCTGTCCGGGTCTAGGATTCCCTCATTCCTGAGTTCATCGGGGGTCATCATCCGGTCCGGTCCTAAAGCTATGAATTGGAGGTAGGCCCTCATCTGGTTCACGAGGCTGTCCCAGTTCTTATTAGATAGTACACCCTTCCTTGAGTTAGCTATGAGGCTGACCTTCCAGCTTTTGATGCTCTCAAAGGCCTCAATTTTCTCTCTCTCCACACCTTGTCGAGGGGGTAAGGGTTTAGGGGAGCATATAAAGGTATTTCTAACTTCAGGGTTAAACCCCTTGCTTTATAAAGAAAACGGACAACTGATGAAACGTGTTTGAAATGCCAAATCGATCAATCTTAGATGAGATAGGGGCCGACGTCGTCCTGTTCAATGGGAAGGTGGTCACCGTGGACGAGGACGACTCCATCTTCGAGGCAATCGCGATAAAAGATGGAAGGATACTCAAGGCGGGTACCAACGAGGAGATCCAGAGCCTCGCCTCGTCGAGAGCAAGACAAATCGACCTCAAAGGGAGGACCGTGCTCCCGGGTTTCATCGACAGCCACGAGCACTGCATAAGGAGAGCCCTGCAGGCTGATTACGTGGACTGCAGATCGCCCCCTGTAATGACGATTAACGATATTGTGGAGACCTTCAAGGCCAAAGCCGGAGGAAAGGATGAGGGGGAATGGGTCGTAGGCAGCTGGTTCGACGAGACCAAACTCGAGGACCGGCGTTGGCCCAACCGTTACGATCTGGACAAGGCTTCAACGAAGCATCCCATCTACCTGGGGCGGGCGGGGGGCCACAACGCCGTTGCGAACAGCTTGGCCCTCAGCATCGCCGGCATCTCCAAGGACACGCCTCAGCCCTCAGGAGGCCGCATCGAGAAGGATGAGCAGGGAGAGCCCACGGGGCGACTCGACGAGATCGCGGCGATGAACATGGTGAGGGGGAAGATCCCATCCCCCGGTCCGGAGGAGTCGACGAAGATCATGGTGGAACTGTGGCCCCGGGTTGAGGAGATGCTGCTGAGCTGGGGAATAACCACGATGCACGAGGCCCACGTAAAGGCGCCGGCAGCCCTAGCCTATCAGGAGCTCCTGAAGAAGGGTGGGCTCCGCATGAGGGTCGGCCTGATGCTGGATGGCATGACCCCATACGGGGGATACGCCACAGATGACCTAGCGAGGCAGGGTATCAGGACGGGCTTTGGCTGGGGAGATAAGCTCTACGTCGTGGGTGTAAAGATCGGCGTGGACGGCGCCATGGGCTCCCTCACGGCTGCGCTGACTGAACCGTACTCGAACGACCCTGAGAACTATGGTATAGTAAGGGTGACCCAAGAGGACCTCACTGAGGAGACAGTCAGGTGCCACAAGGCCCATCTGAGGACCTGCATCCACGCCATCGGCGACCGGGCAATCGACATCGCCCTTAACTCCGTGGAGGAGGCGGTCAAGAGCATGGAGTGGAAGGACCACCGCCACAGGATCGAGCACGCCGGGTACGTCAGGCCAGACCAGCTGGACAGGATGAAAAAGCTGGGAGTGGCAGTCTCCGCCTCGATAGGGTTCTGCCATCCCATCGGCGACAGCCACTACGACGCCCTCGGAACCGACCGGCTGAGGGGCTACTACCCGATGAGGAGCTTCAAGGAGCATGGCATCGTGGCGGGGGGAAACAGCGACGGCTTCGGCAGGAACTGGGCCCTGACTGGGATCTACGGCTGCGCAACCCGGAGGTCGTCCGAAGGGAGATACCTCGCCAAGGAGGAGGCCATCTCCGTGATGGACTCGATCAGGGCCTACACCATCAACGCGGCCTTCCTGGAGGGAAACGAGGACGAGAAGGGCACCATAGAGCCCGGGAAGATGGCTGACTTCGTGGTCCTGGACAGGGACATCCTCACCGTCGACCCGGAGGAGATCCTCCAGACCAAGGTGCTGATGACCATGGTCGGCGGAGAGGTAGTCTACGAGGTCGACTAGGGCTCACTTGAGAGAGCCGAGTAGGCTCCTCAGGTTTTCTATGTACTCGGGGTCGAGGCCGTGCTCCTCGGCGCCCTCCACCATCAGCTCGATATAGCTCCTGGCGGGCGTGAAGGGCCCCTCAGGGTTGACGACGCGGTATAGATCGGCCTTGTGGTACTCCTTGTCCTCGCCCAACACGAGGACCCGCTCCCTGACGTAGAGCCCTTCGGGGACGCTCTCCAGCTCGTCGAGCCTCTGCATGTCCTCCTCGGAGACCTCGTATATGACTCCCCGGGTGAGCTTGCTGGGGTAGGGGACGATGGAGCTTATGCCCCCCTTCCTCGCCTTTGAGTAGAATCGGAACTCCACGCGGAAGTTGGGTAAGGTCGCCCTCATGACGAACTCCGCGCTGGGGCAGTGGCTCCTGAGGAACTTGGAGGATAGGTTCGAGCCGTATGCGAAGTGGTACATGTCGATCAGAGTCAGTGTTTCGATATATTAGGCGTTTACCCACCATTTAGATCCTATTACGAATCGGGAGAGGGCATTCTAACTGGAGAAGAAAGAGTTTTTTTCACTTGATTGCTTATAACGACTCCGGTTTAATATCCAACCAGATTATTGTCCATAACTATATGTAATGAGAAGTTATGATAGATAGCAGCCACATACATATCTTACCATTCTATTTTAAACCATGTTGCCACCTATAATTAATACATTCAATATTTTACTAGAGTTTTTCCCAATTATATGAAATATAGAGAACCATCATTAACACAAACATAATTCACAATTCAATAAAAAATAAATAAGAAGATAAATCAGCTAAAAATCTCTTTATTTTATACATTCATGAATATATCGCCTATTTCAATAGATTTCCTCAGTCCATAATTAATAATTAATAAGTCAACTTCAATAGGGAGTCATGAACAGACGTCATATACTGGCATTACTTTTTATAGCCACTAATATATTCATGATTCCACTGACTTTTGCTTCAGATAGAATCTACGAGGGGACGGTGGTTGAGATCGATCCGGGCAACAGCCATCCCGTGAAGATAACATACTACTACTCCCGCAGGCGGAACATGACAATTAGAGCCCTTCTCTGCGACCAGCTACGTCTGGACGACGTTAGCGTCGGGATGGCCGTGAAGTGGACCAGCGACGAGATGGGCCAGGCCGTCATCGTGGGGCCCATCCCGAAGAGACCGCACATAGAGCAGCCACCATCAATGCCAGAGCCAAACCAGATCACCAAGGTCACAGTGACCGTCGAGAATGATATAGGCGAGACCCTCACCTTTTCGCTGGATGAGGGAGACTGGAACATGGATAACGAGCTTCTGCAGATAAGCTCATTTCACAACGTCTCAGCGCTCCTCCCCCGGACTCTCCCCGAGAAGACCGTGATGTTCATAACCCACATCTCCTCGGACTCTCTGCAGACATTCGAGCCTTACATGGGCGAGTCGGAGTTCAGGATCTGGAGGTGGAACTACGTCTTCCCGGACTTCCCGATATGGGGTGACTACTTCAACTACCAGACATCCGACCCAGAGGTGACCCGCAAGCTAGGAGAGTTCAAGGAGCTGGGCTTCCGCAACATCCTCTACGTCGACC
>JAUVYU010000043.1 GCA_030602935.1 Candidatus Bathyarchaeota archaeon
CCAGTATGCACCGTATGAGGATATACGTTCCACGTCTTCATGAAAGATTATACAGACGTTATAGTAGCTCCCGCTGACCTCTATGCTGTAACAGTAGACTTGATCGACGCTCCTGGCCCTTAGGAGATCTGTCTCCTCTCCTCCAAGGAACTCGACGATGTTTTTACCCCGTCTATTATGGACGGAGACGGGGTGGAGGGGGTTGGACTCTTCGATGGCCTGCTTAAAGTTCGGGAAGGCCTTTAGGCCCCCCTCACTGACCTCAACGATACCTAATCTGTTAATGGTCTCATGATAGTCTACCTCATATGCGAAGAGCCAGGCGGGAGGTCCCTCCTGTACTGAGAGGCTGAAGTAGAACACGACCAGGCCTAGTCCGAACGCCATGATTAAGACGGAGGTTCCGAACCTGTTCCTCAAGGCGACCTAGATAGGCTTTCCACGAAGTTATATATACCCTATTGAGTCTCAGATGAAATCCATTTCGAAGAATGATAGCATGGACAAGATTAGGTTGCTATAGAGGGGTACCGTGTGAGAAAAAGGAAAGAGTCTCTAATCTAGACGCTTCAGGTCCGCTTCAGCTGCTATGTAGCCGAAGCCGGCCCAGCTACCCGTGTCCAATATCTCTCTTAGAATTTCCTTAGCCTTCTCTAGCTCTACATTGTAGTTGTACCAGTTGGCAACGCCGTAACCGATCGTGACTAGTCCCAGGGTGCCCTGTTCTCTTGCCTTCTCTAGGAGGGCTTCTACGTTTATCTGGCCCTTGTACATGAGGAGGCAGTCGTGGTAGTTCTGGTTCTCGATGACATCTATATCCTCCTGTATAGGCTCCAGCACCTCGGTTGCCTCCCTCCCCTTCCCCAAGAGGCGCAACGTCATGTAGAGCCAATGGGAGGTCGCCACGATCTTGTCGGGTATCTTCGAGACCGCCATGCAGGCTCTGTACGCTCTCAAGGCGTCCTCGAATCTCCCTGAGACGTAGTAGGCAAGCCCCAGGTGGTACCAGATGTTGAAGTGGAGACTGCTCACTGGGATGTTCCTCTCGTTTGGTATCCCGTCGGGTTCCACCTCGTCTGGTTTCCCTTCGATGAGAGCCGCAGCCTTCTCGAAGTCATCTACTGCGAGGTCGAAGCGCCTCAGGCTGATGTAGCGGTGCCCCCTATGCCTGTAGAGCTTGGGCTCCTCTGGATGGCTCTCCAAGCCCTTGGAGTAGATCGCTACCGACTCCCTGTATCTTCCCAGGTATGCGGTTCGTCGCCCGAACCAGATGGTGGCATCCGGGTCATCAGGGTTCTCCTTGTAGCCCTTCAACGCCTCAGCGTAGAGGGCCTCCTGTTTCTCGAGAGTTTCAGGTCTCAGAGGGGCTCGGAAAAGCGGTTCCCCGAAGAGTGAGAACGCCTCCGGCGTCTCTGGGATATCAGGGTCACTCAATGTAATCACCTGTTCTCCCTCCACCGAATTGATGTATAAGATTTTTCAGGGGGATAAAGAAGAGGGGCGAGTCACATCTGGTCCTTACTTTTCATTTCGGCGTTATGTTTAATAAATAAATAAAAAACTACAACCTATCTTTATAAATATTAACAGATTGATACACAACCAAGATGTTTGCGATCCGCCCAACATCGTTTAATAATAGAAGCGGTAAAAAATCTGAGAGGTCCTCAAGATGAAATATCACGCAAAAGTCTACGTGAGCCTGAAGAAGGGTTACTCGGATCCCGAGGGCGAGGCCACAGCCAGCGCCCTCCAGGGTCTCGGATACAGTGTCTTGGAGGTAAGATCGAGTAAAGCCTACGAGGTCTCCTTTGAGGCGGAGACGAGGGAGGAGGCTGAGGCCGCCTTGGACGAGATGTGCCGCAGGCTGCTGACCAATCCCACGAAGGACGATTACAGTTTCGAGCTAAGTGAGACGCGATGAGCCGTATAGTTAGAAGCCCCCACCCCTTCGAGCACTTCACCATCGATCTCCTCAACGCCACCGACGATGACATGAGAGAGGTCGCAGAGACCCTGGGTCTGGGGCTTAACTTCGATGAGCTGAGGTACATACGAGACCACTACCTGATACAGGAGCGGAAGACCACCGACATCGAGCTCCAGACCTTCGACCAGACTCTCAGCGAGCACTGCAGCCACAAGACCTTCGGCGGAGTAATCCATACCCCAGAGGGCACTGTGAACGGACTCCTAAAGACCTACTTCAGAAGCCTCATCGACGAGCTGGAGCCGGACTGGTGCTACAGCGTCTTCGAGGACAACGCTGGCATCGTCGACCTGACGGATGATGTGGGGATAGCCATCAAGGTCGAGACCCACAACCATCCCTCAGCCATCGAGCCGTTCGGCGGGGCAGCGACTGGTCTGGGAGGCGTTATCAGGGACGTGTTGGGCGTCTGGGCTAATCCGATAGCATGCATGGATGTCCTCTGCTTCGGACCACTTGACTATGATTATTCAAAGCTCCCCGAGGGAGTCAAGCATCCCCGCTACATCTTCAGCGGCGTCGTTGACGGAATAGGAAGCTACGGGAACAGCATCGGCATTCCCACCGTCAACGGGGCCACCGTCTTCCACGAGAATTACACCGGGAACGTAGTGGTCTACGCCGGCTGCGTCGGCGTCCTCCGCAAAGACCAGTACATCAGGAACGTGAAGCCCGGCGACAACGTCCTCCTGGTAGGCGGGCGAACGGGGCGGGACGGGATCCACGGGGTCACATTCGCCTCCGCTGAACTCACGAAGGAGTCCGAGGAGGTATCCAGGCCCGCCGTGCAGATCGCCAACCCCATCGAGGAGGAGAAGATCAAGCGGGCCATCAAGGTTGTCAGCGAGAGGCGGCTCGGCTCCGGGATAACCGACATAGGTGGGGGAGGGCTGAGCTGTGGAGTATGTGAGACAGCGGATAGCTACGGCCTGGGTGTCGAGGTCCACATTGACCGCGTTCCCTTGAAGGCGACTGACATGGCCCCCTGGGAGATCTGGATCTCTGAATCCCAGGAGAGGATGCTCCTGGCTGTGCCTTCCGAGAATCTGGATGAGGTGCTCCAGATCTTCGAGGACGAGCAGGTGGAAAGCACAGTCCTAGGCCAGTACAACTCGACAGGGGAAGCGATACTGTACCACCATGGCGTCAAGGTCGCTCAACTGGACCTGGAGGCACTCTTCAACCCCCCGAAGCTAGAACGCTCGACAAGTTGGAAGCCCCCGATTAGGGTGGAGCCGGAGATTCCTGAGCCTGAGGACCTTGGGGCTGTCCTACTGAAGCTTCTGGCAGCATACAATATAGTGAGCAAGGAGAAGGTGGTTCGGCGCTACGATCAGGAGGTCAAGGGTCAGACCGTCGTCAAGCCCCTCCAAGGCTGGAAGGCAGGGCCCAACAACGGGGCTGTTCTGAAGCCCCTGGACGATAGCTGGAAGGGTATAGCCATCTCCAGCGGGATCAACCCCCGGTACGGACAGATAAACCCGTACTGGATGGCAGCAGCGGCCATCGACGAGGCCGTCCGGAATAACGTGGCCGTCGGGGGGAGGCGCATCTCTCTCCTGGACAACTTCACCTGGGGCAATCCTGAATACGAGGATCGCCTCGGGGGCTTGGTCTACGCCTGCAGGGCCTGTTATGACGTGGGGAAGGCCTACGGGACACCATTCGTCTCGGGGAAAGACAGCCTCTACAACGAGTCGCCCCTGGGACCCGTGACTCCCACGCTCCTCATAACCGCCCTTGGCATCGTCCCTGACATCCGAAAGGCGGTCACGATGGACCTCAAAGAGGCAGGGAACTTCGTCTATCTCATCGGCGAGACGAAGCCCGAGCTTGGCGGCTCCGAATATTACCACCTCCACGGGCAGCTGGGTGCATCAGTCCCCAAGCTGGACGCTGACAGGAGTATAGCAGCCTACAGACGCCTCACGGAAGCCATGGACGCTGGCTATGTGAGGGCCTGCCACGATCTCTCAGAGGGAGGTCTGGCGGTTTCAGCTGCTGAGATGGCGTTCACCGGTGACCTGGGAATGGACCTAGATCTCTCATGCGTCCCGACATCTGAGGAGATGAGGGACGACTTCATACTGTTCTCCGAGTCCTGTGGACGCCTCCTCGTCGAAGTCACACCAGGACACAAAGATGCATTCGAGACCGTTATGACGGGCTCAACCATCGCTAAGGTGGGCGAGGTAAAGGGAGAGGCAATGTTCACCGTCAGAAAGGGGGGAGCGATACTCGTGGAGCTTCCTCTGGAGGAGCTGATTGGTGCGTGGAAGACCCCCCTGGAGGTACCGAGATGAAGCGGGAAGACATCAAGGTCCTGCTCATGAGGGCTCCAGGGACCAACTGCGACCTTGAGACGGTCAGGGCATTCCGTGACCTGGGAGTTCAGGCGGACCTGGTCCACGTCCAGAAGGTCTTCAGGGACAAGAACCTACTCGACTACGACATCATCGTCTTACCCGGCGGATTCAGCTACGGCGACTACGTTCGGAGCGGCGCAATCCAGGCGAAGGAGATGGAGTACCGCATCGGAAAAGAGATGGTTGAGTTCGTCGATACGGGTCGACCTGTCATTGGGATCTGCAACGGCTTCCAGGTGCTGGTCGAGACCGGATTCCTGCCGGGATTCGAGGGACGATCTCAGTATCCGGAAGCCGCCTTGGCGAACAGCAGCCACGGATACCAGAACCGGTGGATCAGGATGAAGAACGTGGGGAAGGGAAACTGCACCATGTTGGGGCATGTCCCTGAGGACCACGTGATAAGCTGCCCTATAGCTCACGGAGAGGGAAGGTTCATCCTGCCCTCCGAAAGACGGGAGAAGCTGCTGCAGAGGCTCTACGATAACGACCAGATCGTATGGAGGTACGTGAAGGCCGACGGCTCCTTCGCGGATGGAGAATGGTGGGACAACCCGAATGGGGCATTCCACGACATCGCGGGGATATGCAATCCCGAAGGGAACGTCCTCGGCCTGATGCCCCACCCCGAGAGGGCCTACTATGGTTACCTCATGCCCGAGTGGACCAAAGCTGGCGCACCTGAGAAGTACGGCGATGGAAGGATCTTCTTCGACTCGATAGTCAAATACATCGAGTCTAAGTTCTAGCCCTTCTCCTCTCTCTATATTCCTCTAGTTTCTTTTTCAGACCCTCATCGTTTAAGGCGAGGATCTCAATCGCGAGCAGGGCAGCGTTCCTTGCGTTGTCGACGCCCACACACGCAACCGGAACTCCAGGGGGCATCTGGACTATAGAGAGAAGAGAGTCCAAGCCCCCAAGCTTCGCTTCTTTAGGAACCCCTATGACGGGCCTGACTGTGTGAGACGCGATTGCCCCTGGGAGAGCCGCCGAAAGGCCAGCCACTGCGATGAATATTGAAGCATCCGATGAATCTACGTATTTTTTCAAGCCGTCCGGGTCTCTATGAGCTGAATAGACTATAAGTTCATGCTCGACTCCGAAAGTTTCGAGCATGGCGACCGCCTTGTCGCCTACCTCTCGGTCAGAGTCGCTCCCTAGGACCACTGAGACTTTTACCATCTTACATAGCACCTGATTGATAAACTGACTATCTTTGATTTAATAAATAAAACAAATGGAAGCGGACTTTGCCTAATCATTAGTGTTAACTCGGAAATTTAAGATTCATTTCATCGCCATGAGCTCTTCCCAGACCTCGTCCACGTTCTTCAGGTCGAAGTCGGCAAGGGTCTTCTGCCCGCTTATTACCTGATAGGAGGCTACGCAGCGTTTTGAGACCTCCCGTACAACCGGGGTCGGAATCACCGGTGGCGGGCCATCTCCTGTGTAGCCCATCCTGCGGAGGCACTCCCTGAGGAACTCTTTGTCAAGGCACGTGGCCTCCTGTCCCAGCCCCGGCTCGTAGAAAGCCTCCGCCCAGTATCTGGCTGAGTCGTGTGTGGGGGGCTCGTCGATCTGTATCAGTCGTCCGTCCCTCCTGCCGAACTCCAGCTTGAAGTCTGGTATGATGAAGCCTCTGCTTCTTGCAGTGGACCTGTAGAACTCGAAGAGCTTGTATGTGGCCTCCTCAAGCTCGCTCCATTCGTCAGCTGTGACTAATCCCTCTTCGATTGCCTGCGCCTTGGAGATCTCCGCGTCGTGCCCAGACTCGCTCTTCGTCGTTGGCGTGATGATGACCTCGGGCAGCTCCTCAGCCATGACCAGACCATCCGGGAGTTCAACACCGCTGACCGACCTCGCCCCGTTCCTGTAAGCCCTCCAGGCCGAGCCGTAGAGGTAAGCCCTGCAGACCCACTCGACGTCGATGCGCTCAGCCTTGAGGACCCTCATGGACCGGTCGTCCACAGACTCGAGGAAGTGGTTGGGGATGACGTCCTTTGTCTCTTTGAACCAGTACTCCGAGAGGGCGTGGAGGCTCCTCCCTTTGTGAGGGATAAGCGTTGGATAGATGACGTCGAAGGCGGAGAGGGCCGCGATGACCGTGACCGTGAGGGTCACCGCCAGCTCGTTCCGGACGCTCGGTACGGTGAT
>JAUVYU010000215.1 GCA_030602935.1 Candidatus Bathyarchaeota archaeon
CCACGAGGGTCGCAATGCTCAACGGGGCGACCCAGATCGCCGTGACGAAGCTCGACATCCTCTACCCCGAGTGCAAGGGGTCGAGCGACTACGCTACGCTGCCCCCTGAGGCGACTGCGTTCATCGACAAGATCGAGGAGGAGATCGGGGTCCCTGTCACCCTGATCGGCACAGGTCCCGGCGTGAACGAGATAATCGACAGGCGCTGATCCTAGCGCCACCACCACGCCCTCTTCTTGGAGTTGGCCCCTAGCTCCTTCCCCAGCTCCTCTATTAGCTCCCTCTGCCTGCGCTTCAGCTTCTTAGGGACCACCACGTTGATGTGCACCAGCTGGTCCCCCTTCCCGAACCGCGTGGGGATCCCATCCCCCTTCATCCTGATGATTCCACCGCTCTGGGTCCCAGAGGGAATCTTGAGGGGCTTCTCGCCGAAGAGGGTGGGGACGTTCACGGATGTCCCGAGGGCGGCCTGGGGGAAGTTGATCTCAGCCTCGTAGATGATGTCCCTCCCCCTCCTGATGAGGAAAGGATGGGGTTTCACCCTCACGTTCACGTAGAGGTCTCCCGCTGGGCCTCCGTGGGGCCCGTCCTCGCCCTGCCCTCTAAGGATCATCTGGGTCCCGTCCTCTATGCCCTGAGGGATCTTGACGTCGAGCCGGGTCCTCTTCTCCTCGAGGCCCTGGCCCTTGCAGACTCTGCACGGCACGTCGGGTATCTCGCCCCTGCCGCTGCACCTGTCACAGGGGGCTACGCGGATCATCTGGCCGAAGAGGGACTGCGTCCGTCTCTCAACCCTCCCTGTCCCGTTGCACGTGGGGCACCTAGCGACATCCGTCCCCGGCTCCGCCCCGTCTCCGTTGCATCGACTGCACTTTTTCAGCCTGTTGAGACTAAGCTCGACCTCGGTGCCCGTCGCCACCTGCTCCAGGGACACCTCTATCCGGGTCTGAAGGTCTGAGCCCCGTCTGGGCCCCTGGCGGCCCCGCTGGAAGTTGAACCCGAAGCCCCCACCGAAGATGCCTCCGAATATTCGGCTCAGGATGTCGTCGCCGAAGCCGAACTCGGTGAAGATGTCCCGGAAGTTGGCTCCCCTGAAGATGTCCTCCGCGGAGTACCGTCCGCTGATGCCGGCGTGGCCAAACCGGTCGTACTGCCCCTTCTTCTCCGGGTCGGAGAGGACGGCGTAGGCCTCCGAGATCTCCTTGAACTTCTCCTCGGCGTCGGGCTCCTTGTTCCTGTCTGGGTGGAGCTGGAAGGCGAGCTTGCGGAAGGCCTTCTTTATGTCGTCCTGGGACGCACTGCGGTCTGCTCCTAGAACCTCGTAGTAGTCCCTCTTCTCCGTCAACAGGTGCACCCGGCCCAGTGTTCCCTCTTTGAATCGTACCGCTATCTGAAAAACGTTTACAAACGGACGAGTCTAGACTTTTTTCGGCTGCCAGCTCGATGAGTCACTGGGCAGGTGTCTCGATCTTCTCGTAATAGTACTCAATTCTGGCCAGTATTGTGGAGAGGGCCTCGGTGAGGGTGTCCAGCCTGTCCAGAAGGTTGTCGAGGCTCTTTTCGTGGTCCCTCAGCACGTTTATTATGAGGTCGATGGCTTCAAGCTGTCCCTTCTCCAACGTGTTCCTCTTCCGGTCAATCTTAGGCTGGGTGGGTTGGCGTTTGGGAGTATTTTAGATGTAAAATAAGTGTGCTGTCACTGGTAGGGAATAGAAATATGAAATGTTAGGATATTTGGCGGGAACTCAGGTTATTCCTGTTTCTTGTCCTCGTCGACGACCTTGTACTCGGCGTCCACAGTTTTCTTGGCCTGCTCGTCTCCCTGGGGTGGCGCCTGCTGGGGGCCTCCCTGGGCCTGCTGCTGTGCCTGTTGTTCAGCTGCCGCCTGCTGGTAGACGGAGGCTCCCGCTTCCTGGACGACGTTCCTGAGGGCTTCTATCTTGGCGTTGATGTCGGCCGTGGTGCCGGAGCCGAGGGCCTCCTTGAGGTCATCGACGCCCCTCTGGATGGACGACTTCTGGTCCTCGGTGAACTTGTCCCCTAACTCGCTGACGGTCTTCTCGGCCGTGTAGATGAGGGAGTCCGCCATGTTCCGAGCCTCAGCCTCCTCCTTCGCCGACTTGTCGGCCTCAGCGTACTGCTCGGCCTCGTTGACCATCCGGTCCTTCTCGGTCTGGCTGAGCTTAGTGGATGCGGTGATGGTGATGCTCATCTCCTTGCCCGTGCCAATGTCCTTGGCCGTGACGTCGAGGACGCCGTCGGCGTTGATGTCGAACGTGACCTCGATCTGGGGGATGCCCCTGGGGGCAGGCGGGACGCCCGTGAGGTCGAACCGGCCGAGGCTGATGTTGTCCTTGGCCATCGTTCTCTCCCCCTGGAGGACGTGGATTGTGACCGCCGTCTGGAAGTCCGCCGCCGTGCTGAAGGTCTTGGTCTGCTTCGTGGGGATGGTGGTGTTCCTGTCTATGACCCTGGTCATGACGCTGCCCAGGGTCTCGACCCCGAGGCTGAGGGGCGTGACGTCTAGGAGGACGATGTCGGAGATGTCACCCGCGAGGACTGCCCCCTGGATGGCGGCGCCCATCGCCACGCACTCCATGGGGTCGAGGCCCCCCTCGGGCTTCTTCCCCACGACGCTCTCTATGAACTGCTGGACCAGGGGCATCTTGGTCTGGCCCCCGAAGACTATGATCTTGTCTATCTGCTGCGCGGTTATCTTGGCGTCCCTGATGGTCTGCAGGATGGGTCCCCTGATGCGCTCCACGATGGGGCGGGTGAGCTGCTCTAGCTTCGACCTCGTCAGGGGGACGTGGAGGTTCAGCGGTCCCCCGTCCTTCATTCCGATGTAGGGGAGGTTGATGTCCGTGGTCTGGAGGGTCGAGAGCTCTATCTTCGCAGTCTCGGAGGCCTCCTTGATCCTCGCCATAGCCCTGATGTCGCTCCTGAGGTCGACG
>JAUVYU010000037.1 GCA_030602935.1 Candidatus Bathyarchaeota archaeon
GCGAAGCATCGAAGAGATAGCCAAGGAATCCATCCCCAAGATAAGCGTCATCGGCGTCGGAGGCGGCGGCTCGAACATCGTCTCCTGGATGAAGCGGGGGATCACCGGAGTCAGAACGTACGCCATGAACAGCGACGCACAGCACCTAAGCATATCGAAGGCGGACGAGAGGGTCCTTCTAGGCTACAACACTACAGGCGGACTCGGATGCGGGGGCTTCCCCGAGAAGGGGCTGAAGGCCGCAGAGGAGAGCGCCCTAGACATCGAGAAGGCGATAGGAGACGCAAACCTCGTCTTCGTGACGACGACCCTCGGTGGAGGAACTGGGACAGGGGCCTCCCCGGTGGTCGCAAGGATCTCTCGAGAGCTCGGGAACCTGACCATCGGTGTCGTGACCATTCCCTTCGAGGTCGAGGGGACTAGGCTGGACAAGGCCAAGGACGGATTGAAGGACCTAGTTGAGATCTGTGACTCAGTCATCGTCGTCGACAATAACAGTCTACGTAGGGTGGCAGGCAACCTTCCCCTGAAGGAGGCCTTCGGCGTCGCCAACGAGAGGATCTCCACATTCATCAAGAACATGGCCGAGGCGCTGTCGATGCCCGGCCTGATGAATTTGGACTTCGCCGACATGAACGCCATAATGAGGGAAGGCGGCATCTGTGCAATCGGTTTCGGCGAGGGCGCCGGAGACGCCAAGGTCGAGGAGGCCGTCGAGAGGGCGCTAGACTCCCAGCTCTTGGACATAGGGGACATAAGGGAGGCCAAGGGGGCCCTTGTCTACATCGAGGGCGGAGAGGACATGACATTAGAGGACGTCAACAGGGCGGGAGAGCTCGTCCTGGACAGGGTCTCACCCGACGCCCGTGTCGCGTGGGGTGCCAGGGTCACCAGCGACCTCGATGACAGGATGAAGGTGACAGTCGTACTCGCTAGAGTGGACAGTCCCTTCCTCTCAGATTTTCCCAAGCCGTCCTTCGAGATAGCGAAGGAGAAGCCTAAGAAAGTGCTAGTTGCCAAGAAGAGCGTAGCGAAGCCCAAGGCGAAACCGAAGACAGAGAAAGCCAAGAAATCAGTCAAGCTCGCGAGAAGCAAGTAGTCCTTTTTTCCCAGACCCACTTTTTTAATTTTTAATAGCCCCAGTCGAGACCCTGGGTTTAGTCTTCAAGCTTTGTGGGGAAGAATTGGGATCAGGTGTCAGGGTCCTGGGTTCTACTCAGCATCTCCCTCGAGGCCTGTATTCCGATGTCAATTGCTGGGTCCCTCTTCTCCTTCTTTACTCTGGAGAGGACCTGTATCGTGATCTCGTATAGTATGTAGAACGGGATCGACATGAGCAGCATCGAGAACGGGGTGGGGTCTGGGGTCAGCACTGCCGTAACTATGATGAGTCCGATGAAGAGCTGCTTCCTGTTCTCCTTCAATGTCTGGACGCCGATCAGGTCTGCACTCACCAGCATCCAGATGATGAGGGGAAACGTGTAGAAGATACCTGAGCCAAGAATACCGAATGCCACCATGTTGAAGAAGTCCTTTACTGCGAAGAGGGGCACGATATTGCTCTGGAACACGAACCCGTATAGGACATTGAATGTAGTGGGTAAGAGCACGAACCATGCATACAACGCGCCTATCGAGAAAAGTAGTGTTACTATAAATACGAACGTGTACATGCGCCTCTTCTCATGGGGGTAGAGAGCAGGGCTGATGAACTTGAACAGCTCATACACCGTGTAGGGCATTGTAATGAGCATCCCCAACACAAACGCCACAAGGAAGAAAATGTAGAACATGTCGAGCCAGCCAATAGCCAAGAGATTCACAGGTTCCGGGAGTAGAGCGTCTTGGATTATCTCTATCACAACAGATAGTAGAGGCCTGTAGTTGGAGAAGTCCAACCTTAGGGCGCTCCCCAGGTCACCCGGTAGGACTACCACAAGAACGGTTGCCAGGACGATGACGAACAGAATCCTTCGGAGCCTCTGAGAGAGCTCCTCGAGATGATCCCAGATTGAAAGCTCTTCCTCTTCAGCCAACTATGAGCACCAAGAACCCGGTGTAGATGACTTACTCCCTGTTCGTGGTCTTGACTATATCCTCAGCGATCTCCTTTATGCTCCTGCCCTCGGTCTCAATTCCGAGCTTCCTGGCGGCCTCAAGGATGGCATCCCGCTCCTCTTCCTCCTTAGTCTTGGTCTGGCTCTCAACGAACTTGGCAGGGTCCTTCGTGGCCGTTGAATACTCCCTAACAGCAGATCCCATCGACCTAGCTAACTCCGGTAGCTTCTTGCCTCCGAAAAGTAGCAGTACAATAAAGAGGACAACGATCAGCTCAGTAGGTCCGGTCCCTAACATCGTGGTTCATTACTCCAATAATGGGTACGTTAAAAACATTGCCGATAAGAGCGTTGCCTGAATAGATATAAAAAAACAGGAGTATGACCTGAAATATCGCCTGGATCACATTCGAAGGTTTCTGGATGAAAGAAAAAAGGAAAAGAAATTTGGATTAGTGGATTAGCTGGCCGCCGATGAGGACCACATACCGCAGTATGAAGCCGCCCAGGAGGACCATGACCTGACCGATCATTGCGGAAAGCACGATCATCATGTCCTTCCCCTGGTGCTCCCACTTTGAGTTCAGGTAGCCTATACCCAACGGCAACAGCAGTCCAAGCGCGATGTAGACGTAGAACAGCAGCGAGACCGAAGATCCTCCGAGCAGTATTCCCGTAGTAGGAGTCGTACCCATGTACAGAGCCAGGAGGACTATCTCCACGACGGTCAGTACCTGACAGTACTTCTCGGTCTGTCCGATCATGCCGACGTAGGAGGCCTTCCTCTCGTAGAGCTCCCAGAAGCTGTTCAGTGCCTTGGGCATTATGTAGGCTGCGACCGGTATCATCAGCATGGCCAGTGTGAGGCCCGTAAGTATTCCGGAGACTGTGAATAGCGCCGGTAGGAACGGTGAACCCCAGAAGGGTATTCCCCTGCAGTATGACAGCACGAGCCCAGTGTAAGCGGCTGTCCCTAGGCTCAGGACTATGCCGACGACGTCGACAATCTTCCTTACCAGCCAGTTGCCGCCGAAGAACGCCAGTATCACGGTCACCACTGATACGACCAGAAGGCAGGTGAGTAACCAGGTGCCGACCGAGATCATTGAACCCGGGAACTGCCTGAATGCGTTCAGGAAGCTCAGAGGCGCAACCTCGAAGCGTTTGATCTCAAGCAGCAGCACCACGACGCTCGCTATCACTGCGACCGTGCTCACAAGGGCGCCGGACTTTGAGAGGACCTCATAGTCTTCTCCCTTGAAGAGGTCGACCAGGGCGCTGATCAGGTAGGCTCCTCCGGCTAATCCTCCTAGGAAGAGGTATGTTGCCATCAGGGGTCCCCAGACAAACTCGGACATCCTAGTTCCCTCCCTCGCTTCCACTCTTCATAATCGCTTCTCTCCTCTCCGCGTACAGCTTTACAGCAGCCAGAATTGCGCCTCCAACGAAGAGGCCTGCGCCGGCGAACTTTACCAGTATATCCGACTCGAAGCCCTTCTGGGTCACAGTGGAGTACTCAGGCAGACCGAACTCCGAGAATGGAACGTCTGAGATGTAGATCCAGCTCGTGCCCCCGACCTCGTCCACGCCGTACGTGTACAGGCCGTTGGCTTCAGCGTCTACAGCCACCCTTCTGGCTTCCTCTAGGTTCATGTACTGCAGTGAGTCCGTTGGGCAGACCGATACGCACGAGGGCTCTAGGCCCTGGTCGATGCGGTCGTGGCACATTGTGCACTTGCGTACTGCGTGCAGGTCGTCATCGAAACGCGGTACTCCCCATGGGCAGGCCATTGTGCAGTAACCGCAGCCCACGCATCTGTCTAGGTCGTAGAGGACGGGTCCATCGCTCCTCTTCCAGAGGGCAGCGGCTGGGCAGACTGAGACGCAGCTTGGCTCTAGGCAGTGCTTGCAGTTGTCTGAGAGCATCCTCCACTTGAGGCCGCCTGTCCCTGCTGCGTCTTCGTCGTAGTCGCCGATCTCCTTGAAGCGGACGATCTTCCATGTTATCGGTGAGAAGAACTTCGGGTTGGTGAACTCACCATCCGATACCTCCGTCTTCTCCGCCGGGAGCTTATTCCATACCTTGCACGCAATCTGGCAGGCCTTGCAGCCTATGCATCGAGTTACGTCGACGACTACGGCTCTCTGCTCGCCCAGGTGCTGCACGGGGGCTCTCTGACCTCTGTCCAAACCTTCCAGTGCCATCGGGGCGACCAATAGGGATGCGCCAGCGGCCATGAGGAAGTCCTTCCTGGAAACCTTATCGGTCATCTAGTACACCCCCTGATGGTAGCCCTTCTCCTGAATGGCCGCTATCTCGGCGTCAGTCGCCTTCAGGATCTTGCACATGCAGGCCTTGGTCTCAGGTATGAACGCGTGGGGGTCCACGGCTCCAATGGATACAAAGTTGGCTATGGAACCCTTCGCCATGTCCTTGGGCCCGAAGTGGAAGGGCGTCATTATCTCCCAGTAGTCGGCATTGTTGATCTTCAGCTTGCCGACCCTCTTGGTGGCCCTGATTTTGCAGATGACCCAGCCCCTCTTGGACTCGACACGGACGTAGTCGCCGGAGTCGATCCCGACCTCAGCTGCGTGGCCGGGGTGCATCTCGATGAAGTACTCAGGCTGCATCTCGTTGAGCAGTGGCATGTTCCTCGTGAAGGTGTGGAAGTGCTCGGTAAGCCTGAAGCTGCCCCAGATGACGTTGTAGCCATCCTCGGGCAGGCCGACCAGGCCGTCATCCCAGAGCTTGTCGTTCGCTTCGTACTCTGAGGCCCTGTTGGTGTAAAGCCAGCCGTAGCACGGGTAGTCCTCCGCAAGCGCTGTGTTGGGGTACTCCATGGGCTCGAAGTGCTCGGGGATGCCGACCATCGGCTTCCCGCCCGGTCCTTGGAGCTTACCGCCTCGGAACGTGGCACCTGGGACGGGAGGCTTGTCGCCTGTCCATGCGTCGTAGTTTTTAGTCAAGTCTCCGCCGCCCTTGGCGATACCTTGGGCCCAGATGCGGGCCATACCCGTCCTCTCCTTGCCCCACCAGAACGTGCTTCCCTGCCTCCAGTAAGGCCAGCCATTGGACCTCTCTCCTGAGGGTGCACCCCACGGTGTGTTGTCAGCGGTCTTGAAGGTGACGGGATTCATAGTGTCGTTCTCGCCACAGTCATCCTTGTTATAGAGGATCCTCTGGTTCTTAGGCCAGCACCACGCCCAGTTCTTGGCCATGGAGTACTCCTTGTCGATGCCGTCCCTGTAGTTGTTGACACGCCTCTTCGCGAGGATCTCTCCCTTACCATCATCATAGGCGTGGACTGAGGACTTGTAGCCAACGTGGCCCGCCCTGTACTGGCCGTCATAGAGGCCGACGGCGTCGTCTATCTCGGCGTAGACCTGGTCCGACGCCTTCATGTTGTCTGTGTCGGGCTCAGCGTACCACTCCCAGTTAATGTCTGGGCATGGCCTGCCGGCCTGACCCTTCTCTGTTCCGCTGAAGCCCCAGATCTCGTCTCCGGCGATGTACTCCAGACACTTGCGGCCCATGGGGTCGGTCGGGAAGTCCTCCTCTGGGTGGTCTTTCATGAATAGCTCGGACGGGAGCCTCAAGATCCCTCTCTGCCTCCACATGTTGTATAGCTTCATGAAGAGGCTGAGGTCGGACTTGGCAACCCCGGGGGAGTCACTTGTCTTCCACCTGTACTGCACTCACCTCGGGGAGTTGGAGACTGAGCCGTTCCTCTCGTAGACGGAGGCCATCGGGAGGACGATGTCTGCCAGATGGGCGGTCTCGGTCTCCCAGATGTCGGCTACTACCATCTTACCAGGAGCCTCTGTGAACTCCTTGTAGACTGATGCAGCGCCTCCGTCGGTGACGACTCCGTTGTTCCCTATCTCGAAGTAGACGTCGAACTTTCCCTTACCGAAGGCCCTGTCAGCGTCTATGATGGGATGGCCCCTATTGAAGGGGATGTCAGATATGACTGCCCCATTCTCCGGGTCGTTGGTCGGCCAGGTGCCCGCGAAAATGCCCCAGGCCTTCTCGTATCTCCTCCAGCCGCCGTGGGTCCTCGTGGTCCCGGTGCTCATGTACCAGATGTTGTCGTACTCCTCGCCAGCCACGTAGTCGACGCCGCTCCAGGTGAAGTCGACTGTGGGCTTCAACGTTCTGGAGAGGTCGCCGGGCCTTCCGGCGTTCTTCCAAGCCTGGTAGGCCCTTATCTGGGCCTCCTTGGTCGGGATGCCGATGTAGCCTGGGAGCAGGTGGCACAGGACGAGCATGTCGGTCGCTCCCTGTACGTTGTTCTGCCCCCTGATGGCGTTGACTCCGCCTCCCGGGATGCCCATGTTGCCAAGGGTCAGCTGCATTAGGCACAGGGCCCTGAGCAGCTGGGCTGCACAGGTGTGCTGAGTGAGGCCCATGGCGTACGTGACTGTGCCTGGCTTGATTGAGGTGTATGTCTCAGCGATCTCCTCGAACTTCGCCACGGACATCCCGGTGATCCTCGAGACCTCCTCAGAGGTGTAGTTCTCAAGGACTGATGTCAGGACGTTGTAGACCGTCTTCAGAGTCTCGCCTCCCGCACCTGTGGCCTCGCCGAAGAGCACCCTGTCCGCAGGTGGGACCTCGGGCCAGGGTTTGAGCTCGCCCGACTTGGTTTTGACGACGTGGGTCTTGACTCCCTTGTACAGGTTCTCGTTGCCGAGGTAGTCGAGGTCAGCCGTGCTCTCCATGGTGTAGAGGACGTGGTTGTAGACATCCACGTTCAGTAGGAGAGGTGCGTTCGTACTCTCGACGAGGAAGTCGGCGTC
>JAUVYU010000064.1 GCA_030602935.1 Candidatus Bathyarchaeota archaeon
GACAAGGGATTATTACGATTTTACCGAGACCCGAGTATACGAAGATGTCGAGGCGACGCCCCCGGGTGAAAACGACTTCGAGGGGAAAGGAGCCTACGATGGCAACTATTACTGGTTCGAGATGAAAAAGCCCTTGAACTCGGGTGACGGATACGATTGGGACTTCGAACTGGGTGAGACGTACGGGTGGCACGAAGGGACGCCGGGAAAATCGGATGATCTGATGGTATATTTTTTCGATGAGAGCGAAGAATTTGTTTTCAAAGGATTGATTCGACTGACCATCGCCAGCGAGGAAAGGTCCGGGTTTTTTTCGCCTTTCGGTGGAGGGGGTATAACTTGGTCGATGGAGATGATCACGGGGTTCATCACAATAGGCGCGGCGGGCGTCGCCATAGTCAGTTGGATGACAAGGACCCAGAGGGCCCGGAGGAAGAAGAAGATACTCTTCGAGAGGTTCTTGGGAGAGGTAGACAGCGTTCACTCCGATTTCAAGTTGAACGCTCATCGATGCGAGACAGAACTACACAAGCTCAACAACGACGTCCTGAGTGAGTTCAAACAAGGTATGCTCGACGAAGAGCACTACAACACCCTCAACCGACGGATCAAGGACTACATGAAAGAAGTTCGTAAGCGGATAGACGAGGAGAATCCATGAGTAGCTATCGCCCCATCCGCGCGCGAAGTGCGTAGCAGGGTCCTCGTTGAGTATACGCATTCTTATATGACAGATGTGCAATGCACCTCCGATTGAATTGACCTCGCCAGGTGGGAGCCCCAGAGTCCTGATCAGCACCTCCCTCGGAGACATCGAAGTAGAGGTATTCCCAGATAAGGCCCCGATAACCTCGGAGAACTTCCTCCGCTACGTGGATGACAAGCTCTACGACGGGACAGCCTTCTTCAGGACAGTCACCATGGAGAACCAGCCCAACTCGGAGGTGAAGATAGAGGTGATCCAGGGAGGCACGGTGCCCAAGGACAGAGCCTACCCCTCGACCTACCCTCCCATCGAGCACGAATCCACCGAGAAGACCGGGCTGAGACACGTGGACGGCGCCATCTCGATGGCCAGGATGAAGCCGGGCACCGCGACCTCAAGCTTCTTCATCTGCATAGGCGACCAGCCCGAACTGGACTACGGGGGCAACAGGAACCCGGATAGGCAGGGCTTCGCAGTATACGGACGTGTCACGGAGGGCATGGACGTGGTCAGGAAGATCCACAAGCAGCCCTATGAAGGACAGAGGCTTGAGCCCCCCATTGAGATCCTTACCGTTCGACGGGTTAGCTGACCTCCTCTAAGATAATGGAGGCCTCATTAGCATCACACAGCACGGATCGCACTGTAAACAATCTCTTCTCCCGTTTTAACGCGGGTATTTTAATCTCGATAAGAGACACATAGATGATATCAGTTGAACACTGGCCCAGAAAATCCATTCGTCAGCTCCATACCTGTAGGAAAACCCTACTCCCTGAATCAAAGGAAGATCCAGGTAACCGAATCAGACCCAGAAGTACCCCATGTCTACGAAGAGATCCTCGTCGAATCCAATCCCTGGATTGAGCTGGCCTGCGCGGAGGCCGAGAGATCGGTGAAGACAGGAGGAGGGCCCTTCGGGGCAGTCCTGCTGCAGATCGACGACGAGACCAACGAGGTGATCCGATACTGGAAAGACCACAACCACGTCGTGGAGCACAGCGATCCCACGGCCCACGCCGAGATCTCGGTGATACGGGCCGCCTGCCACGAGCTGGGCGTCCACGACCTCGGCAGAATAGAGAGGGCCCAATCGAACATGCCCCAGAGGGGAGGGACATCCCATTGTGAGATCTATGCCAGCTGCGAGCCATGCCCCATGTGCTACGCCGCGATACACTGGGCGCGGATACCCGTACTGGTCTTCTCTGCCACGTGCCTGGACGCGTCAGGGGAGGGAGTCGGCTTCTCCGACGCTGAGATATACGATGATATCAGGAAAGATCATGAGGATAGGAGCATTCTAGTGTACCAGGCAGTGTGCGATAGGTCTCTTGATGCGTTTATGAGCTGGAAAAAGGCTGAAAACAGGAAGTACTAGCCATTATTATTCCCTAGTTCGCTTTGTCGGACCTGAGGCTAGGCTCTGGGACTAGGGGTGTCGTCTCTCCTACGTATAGTCGACCATTGTATCAGGATTCTTCTGATGAGGGTACCCGTCTTGTCCACGCCGTATCTAGAGCCAACTGACTTCAAGTTGATGCTCCAGACTCCTCTGCCACTCCAGTTTAATGAGAGGACGTTATCAGTTCTCTCACCCCCAATACTCGTTTGTCCCTCGACGTAGCTAAAGTCAATTGTTCGAGGCTCGCCCTCCTCCCCGCGTCTAATCTCTTTAACCCGGATGTACGGGTTCATCTCGGGATTCCCGTATCTGCTTAAGCGGTCCAGGAGGAAGTCGATGAAGGCGTCCAACGACTCCTCCTCAACCAGTAGGGGGAGGGGTATCTCCCACTCGTTGTCTTTGGATTTCCACTTTCCCCCTGAGAACCATTTCTTGCTCTTTGAGGGCGTCAACTCTGTCGATCTCCTCTGAGCGATCAATGCACCGAACACCACTGACGAGACCGAGATTCCGAGAGCTGCGACACACCAGCCGATGGAGACTTTCTGGGCTACGACGGGTGCGAAGGAGAACTGTGCCATTAGCGGGTACCATCCCAGACCCAGCAGGTAGCCGAGGCCTCCGCCTATCACGCCTATGATGGTGGCCTCTGCGATGAAGATGCCCGAGATGTGCCCCGGGTTCAGCCCGATGCTGGATAGTATGTCTATCTCCTTGCGGCGCTCGTACATGGAGTTCATCATCGTCACGACGACGTTCAACATGGCTATGGCCCATGGCACCAGGATTGGGAGTCCCTTGCCGCCTACTTGGCTGCCCATGAACGCGGCGTGGGCTACGCCCCCACTCGCCGCCCAGAACCTGAACTCCCGAGAGAGAGCCATGCTCTTCACCAGCACGTCTGTGTCTGCCCCCGGTTCCAGTTCCATGTCTATCCTGGAGACGTACACCTTGCCTATTCCTTGAGCCGTCTCCAGGTTCGCTATGACGACCTCTTTCGAATCGCAGGTCCACACCTCCACTATAGGGATTTCGTCACCGGGGTTGGCGATGACCTGATATTTAGGGAGGATGGACTCGCCATCTGTATCGATCACCTTTCGGATGTTATCGTCGAAGAAGCCCACAACCTTGAGGGGCACGCCCTTGATTGTGACGGTGTCTCCGATCTCCACTCCGCTAACCCGAGACGCGTCGCGATGCAGCAGGCACTCACCATCTGCTTTAATCGGCTCCCCTTCCACGATGCAGTCGTTGATGTTAGCGATTAGGGGCTCTCTCTCGATCTGTAATCCTAGTATGCCAAATATTGATATTCTTCCGATCCTCCCGTAGGGTCTCACGGCAGGATAGTTCTCCGCCTTGAGGGCGACGTTTACTACGCCCTCGCAGCTCTTGGCCCATTCAACCACGTTCGCTATGATCGGGTAGAACCAGCCCTTCTCGAACTCCCCGTTGGGGTCATACTCGGGCATCCTCATCATGATACCCCCTACACTCGGCTCGTCGGTGCCCGACCTATAGTAGACGAGGCCGTAGCTCGTCGATAGGGAGGTCAACGCAACAAAGCTCATTGTTAGAACGAGGATGGAGGACAGCGTGAATGCAAGGCGGAGCCTCCGCCTTCTGAGGCTTCTCTTCGCCATCGAGAGGATGGGGATGATAGTCTCCCATGTTGTGAACCCCCTGTCCGTTGACCATTTAGTGAAACGGGGGGACAGGGCTACTATCGCCAGTACAATTAGGATGGTTGCCGTGCTGGAGATGGCGAATGGGACGTCCTCGATGGAGGCACTCCCCGGATACACCCGATACACGTAGATGATGAGGGGAAAGTAGAGAGAGACGGTCAGGAGAATTCGGGTCCAGCTTCGTTCTGTAAGCAATGAGGCAAGCACGATCGACGTGAGCGCGATGAACCCCACTAACAACCTCATGGAGGTGGATGCCTCGATCTCGATGGAGGCCAGTCTCCCCTTAACTCCTGTGAGCGCGAGGTAGGCCTGTCGGAGTGCGATGTATGCCTCCTCGTACGCGGCGCCCGCCAACTTGACGGATGCCGACTCAAGGAGCTCGTTCATGTTTTGAATCTCGTGTCTCTCCGATGCGGTGTAGAAGCCCAAGGACTCAAGCTGGGTGATGTTCGTCTCCACTGCCTCCCTCATGGGAACCAACCGTTCCAGGTCCCCTGAGATGCTGTACTTGCGGATATCTATGGATGCAACGTCTCCCGCTCCAAGTTGGAAGCCGTCGCCCTCAACCATAGTGAACTTGCTGAAAGAGGTCACCTGCTGCCGAGAGTATCCCCATCTGTACCACCTGCGCCTCGAACTGCTGGACCTCTCATATTGATAGGCGGAGGAGACCCTTATCGCGAGCGGCTTGTCAATTGGGACGATTAACGTCGAGGAGTCGAGCCCCAGGAAGTAGCTCTGGACGTTCTTCCCCGTGCCGTAGACCAGACTATAGGCCCCATAGGAGAGAACGTGGCCATCTTCGGGGTCGACCACCTCGAACGCCTTCGTCAGAATATTGCTCGTGGACTCCATCGGCCTCAGCTGGCCTACTACGAGGATTGTGGCGGCTGGCTGCAAGATGATTTCGAGAAGCTCTTCCACGTCGGAGTCGGTCTTGATCCTAAGTGCATAGGGCATGTACTCGAAGCCGTCCGAGGAAGGATCATCGTAGAACGCGTATAGGGTGCAGGTCGGCTCAGTCGTTTGGACATCTATCTGGAATTGTCCCTCATCGTTCGTGATCGTCTCCGCCTCTAGGTTGTATCCCCACAGGAGGATCTTCGCACCGGGTAGCGGAGCCCCATCGGGTCCGTTTACGACCCCTTCGACCTGGACAGAAGCAGAGCCGCTGACAACCTTCAGATCCGAGCTGAGGAGGACAAGGAGAACCAGCATAAGGAAAGCTGGCCGTTTTTGAATCAAATCAGGCAGTCCCTGATATGAGGTTTTATCTTTAGATATATAATGCACGTATTCATAACGAGCGTGTGCAACTGGAGCGGGGGTTGGGCTGCGGGCACATTGACGCCCAACTGTTCGCGCGCGAATCGATTGTAGTAATTTTAATATCTGTAACAATTGAGGTGATATGGGAGACCCCCCGCAATGGGCGACTCTACGTTGACCGGGCCCCATAAGGCCACGATTATTGAGAGGATAGTGGGCTCCCTACGCATCCCCTACGTGTTCGGTAGCGTCCTCCTGGCTTTCATCTTGGGCCCCCCAGGAGCTATCTTGATCACATTCGTGTTCACGAGGGATATATTCGAGGCCTTCAATCGGGTGGTTGGTCTTTTCTTCGGATCTCCACTTCCATTTCTGCAGGGCTACCTGGGATTGAGCCTCCTATTCGTCCTCTTCTAC
>JAUVYU010000213.1 GCA_030602935.1 Candidatus Bathyarchaeota archaeon
GGCGAGTTAAAGGTTATGGCTGATCAGAAGGCTCTCGGGTACGGCCGTCAGGGTAGAATGGAGCATGGCATCAGTAAGGTCCAGGAAGTCATGTCCACCAAGGGCAGGAACGGCAAGATCACCGTCCACCTCTCCAAGCAGAGGACGATAACGACCTCTCCACTGTACTACAAATACGATATCCAAAAGTACGACCTGCATCCGGGCTACTACTTCGATGAATTGGCGAACATGCTTCCCAGCGGAGTACCTGAGTACATCGACGACGGCCAGCAGTACGTCGAACGCATCGTCAGAGCCATGTATCACTTCAAGCAGTGTGCCCTCATCGGGCCCAGCGGGACGGGGAAGACACACATCATCTACCTCGTAGCGGAGCTCACGGGACTCCCGGTCTGGGAGGTGAACTGTGGGCTGCAGACGAGCAGCTACGACCTAATCGGGCGCTTCGTCGGTCTAGGCAAGGAGAACTGGATCGACGGTCAGGTAACCCTTTGGCTCAGGCATGGGGGCATCCTCTACCTCGACGAGGCCAACATGATGAAGCAGGACGTCGCCACTAGGCTCAACCCGATCTTGGACACCCGTGGCCACCTTGTCATCACGGAGAAGGACAACGAGATCGTGCCCCGTCACAAGTTCGGATACTGTGTCCTCGCCATGAACCCATTCTCGGCCGAGTTCTCGGGAACCAAGAAGCTGAACGCTGCCTTCAGGAGGAGGATGGCGGTCTGGCTCAACTTCACGTATCAGAGCATCGGTGAGAACCTCTCTGACAGGGAGAAGGACCTCATTATGAAGCGCTCCGGCGCAAGCGAAGAGATCGCCTACAATATCCTCAGAGTCGGCGCAGAGATGCGAAAGCAGTACCAGGAAGGCGATCTTCCTTATGGTCCAAGCCCTGGAGACCTCATCAACTGGGCGGTCCTCTGCAACGATGGCGTCGAGCCGGCTAAGGCTGCCGAGGAGACCATAGTCGCGTTGACCAGCGACAACCACGAGGTCCAGGAAGAAGTGAGAAGGATCATCGAGAACGTTTTCCAATAGAGGCCAGGGTTGACGGGTCATGGGGTTCAGGGACTACGCAGAGAAACACTCCCTCCTGAAAGACAATTTTAGGATAAAGATGATACTAGACAGAACCCTGACCTATCCGACTCTAGATTATGAAGGAGATCTACCTAAACTCAGGCTGCCTGAACCTAGAATCGCCGAGGAGTCCATCAAGTTCCTAGGGTACACATTCCCAAAAAATGATGACGGCAAGAAAAGAACCTCAAGGCTTTTCAGAGCTACGGTGACCCACATCACCGCTCACACTGTGACGGAGATACCTAGACTCCTTGAGACGCAATCCATCCCAGCAGAGTTCGTCGAGACACTTATCAAGGATGTCTACGCAACGGCCAAGATCGGGGCTGAGCAACCGGATAGGCTTGCTGACCTCGCCTACGCCAACGCTTTGGCGACCTCCTCGTTAAAACCTTTGAAGAGGATATACCTCCCATCAACCCGGATCATGACCGCGATACTGGCCAATTTTTTCGGGGGAAAACCTCTAGATGAGCTCGATAAAGTTGAGGCTGAACTTGTCGATGACATCGCAGAAAGGCTACGCGATTTGAAATCAACAATTTCGTCTTCGCTAGGCGAAGGAGAGATAGACTTTGAAAAGCTGAGGGAGACAGCTGAATGGATATACGACCAGCTCGCTGAGAAAGGGCCGTTCGTTGAACTCCCGGCCTTTCCTTACACTGAGAACGCTTCTACAAGTAGCGTCTACTCAAGAACGTCGACCCCCGAGGATACCGAAGTTGAACCCTTCTTCAAGGATGCCATGCGGGCTCTAGGACAGCCGCTTCCTGAAGATGGCGATATGTCATCAACCTGGGTGAGGTCAGAGGAAGTCGCTGGAGTGCAGGTTTTCAGCAACAGCAAGATTGAGAAAGACAAAGAAGAAAAGATACTGGCAAGGATGAGGGAAGGCCTCTCCGACACTAGGTTCAGATCGATAGAGATGCCACCGGAGGACTACCATGAGTACCTTAGGGCCAAGGATATTGTCGGGGGCTCATCGAGGCGCCTCCTCAACAATATCATGCAGGCATCGAACTTGGAGTTCGAGGACATCAGAAAGAAGTACGGTGTCCTCGACCTCTCCGACGCTGTCCAGGTTGTAGCCAGCAAGAGCGATAGGAGCGATGTCTTCCTCAGAGACGAGCTCATGAAGCAAAGCTTCGCCCTCGTCGTCCTCATAGACGTGAGCAGGAGCATGGGGACCGCCGAACGCGAGAACAGGGCTAGGGCAATCTGCGTAGCGGACGCGGTGGCCACGTTTGTGACCGAGAATACGTCATGCGCCATATACGGTTTCAGCGATAGGCTCTACGTCCTGAAAGATGGCTCGGAGTCCTTCTCGAAGAGCGTTCGGGCTCGGATCGGAGGTGTCCCATTCGAGGGTACAACCTATATGCCGGATGCCCTGAAGGTCGCCGCTGAGTTCTTGAAAAGTAAGGTTGAGGAGCAGAGGATCATCTTGGTCATCTCGGACGGCTACCCCTATGGCTACGAGGGCATCTACGAAGCCTTGGAGGAGAATACCTTAACTTACATGGGAGGCGGGATGATCCTGATAGGTATCGGTGTAGACACAGAGAGGATGGGTGAGCACTTCAGGTATAGTGCAGGCGTCTATTCACAGAAGGACCTGATAAACAACGTCTCGAGGATATTCCTGAAAGCCTCCATGAGTGAGCTCGGATAGTACAGATCCAAAGTATCCAGAGCCTTAAATCTAGGCCTCTAAGATGTGGGTCTTCGAGAAGCCCATGTTGAACGTGAACTTCGATATCTCGTCAGTGTCCACGGATTTCAGGACAATCTTGCTGATGACGCCATCTTTGACATAGCAGATGTAGACCACCTCGTTCCCGAGTCCAACGTTTCTGAGCTCATCGATAGACTCC
>JAUVYU010000015.1 GCA_030602935.1 Candidatus Bathyarchaeota archaeon
CCAATTCATGGGCCGCTATTCTGCATCCCGTTGCCTCCTTGAGGGCCTTGTTCCCCCCGATATGGTCATAGTGGCAGTGGGTTATCAGCGCATACTCCAAGGTCTTAGGATCGAACCCAAGGCCTTTGATGTTATCAAGAACATCGGACACTCCCTCCCCTCCGCCCGTATCAATCAACGCGAGTTTTCCCCCGCAGTCGATGAGGTACAGGTTGCAGTCTCCCATGGCTGAGACTCCGTATGCTGAACCGCCAACTAGGTAGACCTTATCGGTTAACCTTACTCCAGTCATTGATCATACCATGCATTTTTGCATTTTTAATCTTAACTTGACCTCACCAGAGTGTCGCCTATGTGGACAGACCATGTGGCCCGTGGCGATGATCGATGTTTCGAATCATTGCCTTACATGGAGCGTGCTTTGCTCCAAACGTGCATTTCGTATAATTGTCCCGGCGAAGTCCGATGGAACTTCGTCATTTTTCAGGAAGGCCTCATAAAATATATACCGCCAGAATTATGGTGGCGAATCCTGTACTTCACAAATAAAAAAAGGGTTGAGCGTAGGCTCTACTCGGCTTCTGTTGCCTTCTTGAACTTCTCGGCCATCTCCGGATAGTATCTCTCATTGAACTCGTCTAACTTGTCAGGGTGCTCCAACCTGACGTGGAACCTGACTCCACCAGGACTGGCCGATTGCCGGTCGCAATAAGGACAACCATACCGCTCCATTTGCACAGACAAATGAGGCTACCCGACGATAAATAGGATATATACCATTTAACATTTTTTACTCAGATGAACCTTACAAATATGGGCAGTAACGACGAACCGTTTAGCTTTTCTAATAAAAATATTGATTTTGAGAGCTAAGGTGGCTATTTCGTCTCACCAATTTGGGACAATAGTCGTCTCAAAATTCTTTTTTTTAGGGGTACGGATGCACCCGCACATGTTTAATAATCCCGTATCCACTCTAGAGAACTGAACTGGATTGTCCGATAGAGGCGATTCTAAAATCAACTGGATAACATGCCCCGACTGCGGCGCCAAGATAGGCGTCGTCCTCTCAGTGGGCAAAGGAGATCAACCTTCTCATTCACCCCAAGCCGAGCCCTCGGCGTCCTGGCCTCCAACGGGAGTGAACGAGAAGCTGTCAGCAGCAGGAATCGACCTCACCCTAGTGGATGTTGAGGAGGGGGAGGAGATCGTCACTGTGAGCCCAAAGAAGTTTCTCGGCGACCTGTGGGGGCCCATAAACGAGTCCATCAGGACCATCGGAGGGGGATGGATCAGAGATGGCAGACAGAGCAGGTGGGAGATCAGGAAAGAAGACTTGGCCTAGACGCGCTAACCCCCTATCGGAGGGGGGAAGACATCGACCACGTCTCCATCCTTGAGAGAGTAGCTTTTCTCTTCGGCGCTGCCATTTACGAGGGTCACAATCACCTCCTCGACAGGTATCGCTAAACTATCGAGGAGCTGCCCGAGGGTCGTCTCATTTCTTTGTTCAATGACCAAGGGTCTGTCAGCCTCATCCCCCTGAAGGTGTTCCTTGAGGGTGCCGTAGAGCCGGACGTCAACCTTGATCATGGGTCTATCTCCATTACATTACCCCTCAAAATGTAAGTCATTTTCGCTCAATCGCGCATGTCTCTTCTCCGGTAACTGCCTCATCGAAAATGATTTATTTCTACAGATATGTCCACGATAGGAGGTTTTATTGTTATGAGCAGACGGAGGCCCGTCACTAAGCCGTGGGTCGTCAGGGACTACATCAAATGCAGCGGCTGCAGGCTCTGCGAGATCGCATGTAGCATGAAGCACGAGGGCCGGATCTGGCCTGAGGCATCTAGGGTGCGGGTCTTCATGCTCGTGCCGGGTGCCGAGGTCCCCCACCTCTGCGCTCAGTGCAGCTACTACCCGTGTATATCGAGCTGCCCCTCTGAGGCACTATACAAGAACGAGGACACGGGGGCAGTCATCGTCGACGACGAGAAATGCATCGCATGCGGAGCGTGTATCAACGCCTGTCCGGGTCAGATACCCCACATGCACCCCGAGGGGGGGCGAGTCGTAATCTGCGATCTATGCGGGGGAGAACCCGAGTGCGCCAAGATCTGTGAGAGGGCTGGATACGGGGCCCTCTTCAAAGGGACGAGGTCCTCATCTGTAAACTACGATCTGTACGCCAAGAACCCCGAGGAGATCACCAAGAACCTGGCGATCAACCTCTACGGTGAAAGAGGGGAGGAGTTATCGGAATGACCCTGGGATACAACGGCAAGATAGCCGAGGTGGACCTCACAGAGGGGAAGGTCTCGGAATACTGGCCAGACGAGAAGATCCTCAAGGACTATGTTGGAGGCAGGGGGCTGGGCGTCAAGATCCTCTGGGACAAACTGGGGGGCAAGTGGAGGAGCGTAGACCCTCTGGGACCAGAGAACCTCCTCCTCGCCCTGACCGGCCCATTGACGGGGTACGTCTCTGGGACCAGGATATGTGTCACAGGGAAGTCCCCGCTCTCAAACGGGATCGTGGGCTCCACTGCGAGTGGAGAGTTCCCCCTAGAGTTGAAGACGGCAGGATACGACGGGGTCATCGTCACGGGGAGGGCAGAAAATCCCGTCTACCTGCTCATCACGGACGATGGGGCTGAGATCAGGGATGCCTCGAAGCTATGGGGGATGGACGGGAAGGAGACCATTAAAACCCTGAATCGTGAGATACGAGAGCTACTGAAGGAGAGGAATCCGAGCTTCGGACTCTGGAAGGAGCCCGGGATGATCTACACTGGTCCAGCCGGCGAGAACCTCGTCAGAAACGCCGCTGTCATGGAGAAATGGTCTCACGCCTGCGGGTACGGCGGATACGGGGCGGTCATGGGCTCAAAGAACCTGAAGGCCCTCGTGGCCAAGGGCACAGGGCCCCTGCCGGAGATTGCGCATCCGGAGCTGCTCCAGGCCCTGCTTGACGAAACCTACGATGCTGCGTTCGGTAACCCTCAGAGGAACTTCTGGGGGACAGGTGCCATGGGATACTCGACGGGGGCCCAGAGCTCCGCCGAGCCCGTGAGGAACTGGCAGGAAGAGTGGCACGACGAGAGGAGCATCGGCGTCATCAACTTCGAGACCCGGAACTGGGTCAAGAGGTACTGGAGCGACTACGGATGCACAAGGGCTTGCATGAAGCTGGCGGTCGTCAAGACAGGCCCCTTCAAGGGAGCAATAACCGACAACCCCGACTACGAGCTTCAGGCCTACTGCGGTACAAACCTGGGGATATATGACCCAGATGGCGTTGTCTACATGTCATCGGTTATCGACGACCTCGGCCACAGCGGCATCAACGGGGCGAACACGATAGGCTTCGCCGCGGAGCTCTTCCAGAGAGGAATCCTGAACAAGGAGGACCTCGACGGTATCGAGCCTGTGTGGGGAGACGCCAAGGCGATGGGGGAGATGGCGTACCTAATAGCGGAGAGGCGGGCCATGGGCGATATCCTGGCCGAGGGAACCTACAGGGCCGCTAAGGCCATCTCGGAGATTAAGGGAGTGGACGCCATGCAGTACGCGGTCCATTTCAAAGGGATCGAGGTAGGGGCTCACGGAATACGCACAGGGAAGCACTCACCCTACCTAGGCTACGCTCTATCCGTCCAGGGAGGGGACCACACGTCCAGGCCGCGCCCCCCGATGAGCGAGGCGAGGAGCACGATGGGAGACACCATGGTCGTCTGCACGATGGGGGTGCCGAGGCTTGAAAACATAATCTGGAGGTACCTCAAGGTCGTGACGGGCTGGGAGCTGAGCCAAGAAGACTGGATAAACGTCAACGGGAGGCGGATAGTCCAGATACAAAGAGCGGTCATCCTGCTGGGAGGTCCCGACGTCGTCTGGGATCCAGAAATCGACGACGACAACCCCCCAAGGTGGTACGAGCCCCTCCCCAGCGGGCCTTTCAAGGGATCGGCCCCAGACAGGGCTACGTTGATGGAGGAACGGAAGACGGCATACGCCGACCTGGGCTGGGATAGCCGAGGGATACCCTCCTCGAAGGAGCTCCGGAAGCTTGGGCTTCACGACGTCGATGAGGTACTCGAACAGCTCCGGACCTAGCTCCCATCCTCACCTTTTTCAAGCAGGTGATGGGCTACATCCCGCACCCACTTGCCTGACTCCTGTCTCGCCGCAACTGCAACGAGGAAGTCCCTCGACTCGATCTCAAGGGCCTCCTTCCAACTCTTGAAGGCTTTGAGGAGGTTTTCCTGGGCAGAAAGATGATACGTACAGTACTCGGAGCCATCCTCACGTCGCCTCCAGCAGAGTGAGCAGCCCCTACTCATCCGAAGGTCCTCCCCCCTTTGTCGGGCAGTCGATGTTTATGCAGAGCTCCCACGGGCTCCTGCCCCTCGAGGTGACCTTTATGATGGGTGCCCCACATTCGCCGCAGCTTCTTCCTATGGCGGTTATCCTGCCTCTCTGGGGCAATGGGTAGCTTGTGGTACACTCGCCATTGAAGTAGTTGCTGCATCCAGCGAACCGTTTCCCGGTCTTCTTGTTCACGATGATGCGGAGATACCCGCCTCCACACCCGGGGCACCTGCCGAGGTAACTTGACCGTTCCTCTTCCCTTGTTATGGCACCTGATATCTCTGAGCCTATAAGCCCCTCATGGGCTTTGAATCCCGATAGGGTTGACCCCAACATCTCAACGGCTTTCTGGATGGTGTTAGCCCTTGAGAATTCCCCTCTTTGAATGCGCCCCATGTCCTCCTCGAGGCTCCGGGTCATCTCCACGGACAGGATATCCGGGGCATACCTCTCCAGATTCTCAACGATCGTGAACCCGAGATCGGTTATCTCGGTGGTGTTGCCCTTGACGTAGCCCCTCTTGAAGAGGGTGTCCACTATATCGGTCCTGGTGGCCTTCGTCCCGAGCCCCTCGTCCTCCATGAGCCTAAGGAGGCTGCCCGGGTTGAACCTCGCAGGGGGTTTCGTGTACCTTTCGAGGGATCGCAACTTAGCAATCGGCACCTTCTGACCTTCGCCGAGTTTTGGGAGCTCGGATCCCTTATCCTTGACGTAGGGTTTGTAGAACTTGATCCATCCCTCCTCTACGAGCTTCGTTCCCCTGATGAAGAAAGCATAATTACTCCCCTCCGCATCCACGGTGACCTTCGCCGACACGTTCTCTCTTACTGCTGGTCCGCTGAGAGAGGCCATGAACCTCCTGCAGATGAGGTCGTAGATACGGGCGTCCACTCCAGAAAGATTTCCAGGAATGGCTCCGGTGGGATGAATGGCGGGATGAGCGGGATCATCCTTCGCGCCTTGTACAGGACGCAACCTGGACTCTTTGAGGAGAGAGGCAGCCAGCCTCGTGTACTCCTTTCTTCTCCTGAGGCCCTCGAGGATCCCCCTGACGTCTATCGTGGGGGGGATTCGCTGGCTTGAGGTCCGAGGGTAGCTGATATAGGTGCCCAGGTAGAGCCTCTCAGCAGAGTTTAAAGTCGTCCGTGGGGCATACCTGAACTTGCTGAAAGCCTCTCTCTGCAGGTCCCCGAGATTGAAAGGAGGAGGGGGAGGCTGCTCGACCCTCCGAGTTGAGATCGTTGAGATCACGCCATCCTTGCCCCTGCAAGCCCTCACGACACTGCGAGCATCAGATTTCTTGCCTACTCGTGCGTCGGTATAATCTAGGGGAATCCTCCGTCCTTCAATCGTTGTCTCAGCTTTGATGACCCAGAAGGGGGTGGGGACGTGCGTCCGGATCTCAACCTCTCTCTCCTTAACGAAGTATAGGGTGGGGCCCTGCACTCGTCCTATGCTCAGAGTCTTGAACGTGCCGGAGGCGTTCTTCAGGGAAAGGGATAGGGCACGGGTCAGGTTTATCCCGAAGAGCCAGTCGACCTCGTGGCGGGTCCTCCCGGCCTCGATTAGTGGATAATCTAGGGTGGGGGACATTCCTTCCCATGCATTTATGAGGTCCCTCTCGGTGAGCGTGGAGAACCTCATCCGCTTGGCCTCATTTAGGCTGCCTTCGCCGCAGATGTTCAGGAGCACCATGTAGGCGATGAGGCTCCCCTCCATGTCGAGGTCGCAGGCGCTCACGTACCCAGTGGCTCCCTCGGAGGCGCGCTTGATGGCCTGAATGAACCTCTTCGTCCTTGCCTGCCTCTTGTCAGCCTCGTGGGCTGGAGCCCACCTGTAATCATAGACAGGATACGTCCACTTCCCGCCGTCCTGGGCGATGCTGAACAGGTGGCCCAGTGCGGAGACCACAACCAGCTCATCGTCGTCGCGCCTTGCGATGAAAAGAGAGACTCCCCCCTCGTCGTATGCCTCAGGAGCACCGTCATCGTCAAGGGCGTGGGCAATCCGCCTTGCAGCTGTCGGTTTCTCGCAGACGACGAGGATCCGTTCCTTCAAGTCACTCTCTTCATTGCCAGATCTAATCAAAAAGGGTTAGGTAGACTAGTAAGGCTGACGTTCTACGGATAAAAGCTCTAATAAAATTATGAGGGGTTTGAGCCCTCTATGCTATTTCAGGTATTTCCGCATGTGTGCGGGGGTTGCATGGGGGAGGGGGAGGTCTTTCATCGTCTTGAATCCGGGCTCGGCGGCTATGACCGTGGGTATCATGTTTGCGGTTATGGCGATGGTCCCATAGTCCCCGTGTACGCACGGCGTTATCCTCTGGTTGATGGGGGGCTCTCCTCTGATGGTTATACTGTCGAACTCCTCGGGGGCGCCTATGTAGGCCTTGAAGTCCATGGTTATGAGGTCCTTTCCACCCGCTTTCCCGTAGGCCATCTGCATAGAGCCCGCGTTGTGCCCCTTGGGTACCTCGATGGCGTCGCTCGCCACATCGTGATCCAGGATCACAGGGCTGACGGGGTCAACCTTGATCTCGTCGAGCTCCCACCCTAAGGCGTCCGCTATCATCAATATGGACTGCTCGAGGCCTACGTGTCCCGTGATCTCATGGGCGTCTATCTTCTTCCTGAACTCCTCGATTGAGAGTCCCGCGCCTATCTTCCTCTGGAAGGGTACCCTCCTCGTGGCGGCGTCCATCTGCCTGGTGATGTAGATGTCGTCAACCCTCGTGCACGGACCAGTTAAAACGATGGGTAGTGTGTCCATCAGGAAGCCGGGGTTGATACCCGTCCCCAGCAGGGTGGCCCCATTCTCCTTCGCCAGCTTGTCAAGCTTCTTCGCGTACTCCGTTCCCTCCTCCGTATCGTAGGGGTAGGAGAGCTCCTCGCAGGTCGAGACGCAGTTGACTCCGTGGCTGAGGATCTGGGCGAACTGGTCGTAGGTCTGCTTGACGTATGACATCGTTGTGTGGCAGACGATGTCAGGCTTCGTAGTGGATAGTACCTCATCAGCGTCGTCGGAGATCAGGACGCCTATCTTCTCGCCCCCTAGGACCTCGCCCAGGTCCTTCCCCACGATGGCGGGGTTGATGTCGACGGCTCCTACAATCTCGATGCCATCCTTGGAGAGAAGGTGTGTAGCAAGCCTTCTTCCGATGACTCCTATACCGTATGATACAACCTTGACGTTCTTCAACGTGAATCGATATCAACAACAGACAACCCACTTAAAACTTGTACGACAGAAACGAACCGGAGACGACTAGAGGAATGAGGTTCTCGTTTTCTAGGTTAGGATACAGAAATACAGCATTTTCCCCGACGGCTCCGGGGAAGGATCGAACACGAAGAGCACCTTCGCGTAGAAATCGGCATAGACCGTCAAAGACCCATGCTCGCGCTGTATCCTGTTACATGCATCTAGGAACGACCTGAGGCCCCGTTCGGCAACCTTCCAGTCCTCTGAGTACGCGAGGTCCCACTCCATCTCCCCGTTTATTGAGTACCCCCTGCTCCTTACGATTTCAATTCCCTTTTCAAAGGAAATGTATGATTGGCTCAGACCGAAGTATGTAGAGATGCCCAACATGGCGATTATGATGGAGAAGTAGTATACTCTCATGTCTTTCAGGCGGATGACGGGTAGATCTATAGTGTCAATAAAAGATAAATCATCAGATGTTATTAAAAGGTGTGAGACAAAATGAAGAGATATTATGACACATTAATATAATGTCCCAACAATGTGAGATATAATTATGCATGTGAAGTGCATGTCAAATCTTAGAACGTTAATCAACCAAAGTGTTCTCAGCTAAAGTGAAATCCAAGAAAAAACGCTTACCACTTGGGACCATTATACTACAGGAAACACATAAAGTATCAAACAGGAAATGTTTTGATATGCACGAATGGGCCCTTGCAGAAGGAGTTATCTCAACCGCCACCAGAGTCGCCGAGGAACAGGGAATCAAAGAGATTACTGAGATTAAGGTGGGCATAGGGGAGCTGCAGCAGATTGAGCACGAGATATTTCTTTTCGCCCTCGAGCAGCTCAGGACACCGAATATAAAAAACGCTAAGTTTACCCTCCAAGCAATTAAGGGCAGGTTAAGGTGCAGGGTCTGCGGAGAGGAATGGGAGTTCAATAACCGGGACATGGACGAGGAGACGTCGGAGGCAATCCACTTCGTCCCGGAGATGGCCCATGTCTACATTAAGTGCCCCAGCTGCGAGAGCCCAGACTTCAGTGTCCTGGAGGGGCGAGGAGTGGTACTGGCCTCAATTTCAGGGGTGAAAAATGATAACTGATCCCCGGCTAGACATCATCACGAGACGCCTCGAGAATGTCGAGAAGATAATAGCGGTCTCAAGTGGTAAAGGAGGCGTCGGTAAGAGCGTGGTGGCCTCTGCGCTCGCCCTCAGGTTAAAGGAAAAAGGTCACAGCGTGGGCCTGCTAGACCTTGACTTCACAAGCCCCTCCTCCCACGTAATTTTAGGCGTCGAGGGGTTGTACCCGGAGGAGGAGTACGGCATCATCCCGCCCATGGCCCATGGCCTACGTTACATGTCCATAACGTTCTACTCTCAGGACAAGCCTGCTCCGCTGAGGGGAGCCGACACCTCGGACGCCATCATCGAACTCCTCGCGATCACCCTATGGGGCAACCTCGACTACCTTATCGTGGACATGCCGCCGGGAATAGGGGATGCGACCCTCGACATGATACGGCTAGTTGAGAGGATACGCTTCCTAGTCGTCTGCACCCCCTCAAAGGTGGCATACGAGACCGTCAGGAAGCAGGTGAGACTACTTCATGATCTCAACATACCCACGACAGGGATCATC